>JAJNQF010000308.1 GCA_021154945.1 Sphingomonas sp. | reverse complement strand
GATCGCCGCGACGTAATCGTCGTTCGGCCCGATCGGTCGAACGATCTTCAACTGTGCACCGGGCCGCGGCGTCACCACCGTCTTGCCCTTGCGCGTCTCGGCGATCGCCTCCGCGCTGCTCACGGAGAAACCACGGCCGTCGGTCGCTACCACGAGCAGTTTCGGATGCTTGCTCGCGGGCAGCAGCGCGACGATCCCGATGCTGCCATCGAGATCGATCATCGCGCGAACCGGCTCCCCAAAGCCACGCCCGCCCGGCAACTTGTCCGCCGCCAGCGTGTAGAACCGCCCGTTCTCAGCCGCGAGCAACAGCTTGTCGGTGGTCTGCGCATGGAACGCGAACGCCGGGCCGTCACCCTCCTTGAACTTCAACGCCTCCGGGCTCGCCAGGTCATTATGCCCGCGCATCGCCCGGATCCAGCCGCGTTGCGAGAGGATCACCGTGATCGGCTCGCGCTCGATCATCGCCTCCAGCGGAATGTCGCGCGTCGGCGCGGCCTCCTCGATCGTCGTGCGTCGTTTGCCGAGCACCGTCTCCAGCCCATAGCGATCGCGGATCTTGGCCATGTCGCGCTTCATCCGCGCACGCCGCTTCTTCGGATCCGCGAGCAACGCGGCCAGCGTCGCCTGCTCCTTGTCGAGCTTGTCGCGCTCGGTCTTGATCTCGAACTCTTCGAGCCGCCGCAACGACCGCAGCCGCATGTTCAGGATCGCCTCGGCCTGACGGTCGGTCAGCGCGAACTCGTCGATCATGACCTTCTTGGGCTCGTCCTCGGTCCGGATAATCTCGATCACGCGGTCGAGGTTCAGATACGCGATCAGATAACCGTCGAGCAGTTCGACCCGGTCGGCGATCTTGCTCAGCCGATGCTCGGTCCGCCGGCGCAACACGACGAACTGGTGATCGACCCACGCCGCCAGCGCCTCGCGCAAGCTCATCACACGCGGCGTGCGATCCTTGTCGAGGACGTTCAGGTTGAGGCTCACCCGCGTCTCGAGATCGGTCAGCCGGAACAGCCCGTCCATCAGGATCTGCGGATCGACCGTGCGGCTACGCGGCTCGAGTACGATCCGGATCTCGGTGTCCGATTCGTCACGCACGTCGGCGAGGATCGGCAGGCGCTTGGCGTTGATCAACTCGGCGATCTGCTCGATCAGCTTGCCCTTCTGGATGCCGTACGGAATCTCCGTGACGATCAACTGCCAGCCGCCGCCCTTCTCCCGCTCGGTCTCCCAGCGCGCCCGGACACGAAAGCCGCCCCGACCGGTCGCATAGGATTCGCGGATCACCGCAGGTGGATCGACCACCAGCCCGCCGGTCGGGAAATCGGGCCCCTTCACATGTTCCAGGATCGCCGCGTCGTCGGCATCGGGCGTGTCGATCAACACGATCGCCGCCTCCAGCAACTCGGCGGCGTTATGCGGCGGAATGCTCGTCGCCATGCCGACCGCGATCCCGCTCGCGCCGTTCGCCAGCAGGTTCGGGAACAACCCGGGGAACAGCTCTGGCTCGTGATCCTCGCCATTGTACGTCGGACGATACGCGACCGCATCCTCGTCGAGCCCGTCCATCAGGTCGATCGCGACCTGAGTCAGGCGCGCCTCGGTGTAGCGGTAGGCCGCGGCGTTATCGCCGTCGATGTTGCCGAAATTGCCCTGCCCGTCGACCAGCGGATAGCGCATCGCGAACGACTGCGCCAAGCGCACCATCGCGTCGTAGACCGACTGATCGCCGTGCGGATGGTATTTGCCGATGACGTCGCCGACGACGCGCGCGCACTTCTTGTACCCCTGCGCCGGATCCAGCTTGAGCAGCCGCATCGCCCACAACAGGCGCCGATGCACCGGCTTCATCCCATCGCGGACGTCGGGCAGCGATCGCGCGGTGATCGTCGACAGCGCGTAGACGAGATACCGCTCGCTGAGCGCGCTATCGAAGGGGGCGTCGACGATGGAGTCGAAGGGGTCTTTGAAGTCGCTGCTGGCCATTGCCGACATCGGTAGCAGGTGAAAACGCACCGATCAAAGCATGAACGTAGCGCGCGCTTCTTCCGCACGAAGAACGCCAGATGACAGCATGACGCCGCGGGTCGAGCACGCTAGACCAACCCCATGATCCGCTTTGCAATTCTCGCGCTCGCCGCCATCTCGACGCCCGTGGTCGCGCAAACCTCCGCCCCCGCCAAGCCGTCCCTATTAGCGTGGCCGGACCTGACCAAGCGCCCGAAACCAGCGCCCGACGCGACGATCGACTACGGCACCGACCAGATGCAGAAGATCGACGTCTGGCTTCCGAAAGGGAAAGGGCCGTTCCCGGTCGTGGTCATGGTGCATGGCGGGTGCTGGACGACCAGCATCGCCGATCGCAGCCTGATGAACTGGATCGCCGACGATCTCCGCAACAGCGGCGTGGCGGTGTGGAACATCGATTACCGCGGAGTCGATCGCGCCGGCGGCGGCTATCCCGGCACATTCGCGGATACTGCGAACGCCGCAGATCAACTTGCGGTAAACGCCAAGAAGTTCAATCTCGACACCCGGAATGTGGTTGCGATCGGCCATTCCGCCGGCGGGCACCTCGCGCTCTGGCTCGCCAGCCGGCCGAAGCTGCCCGCGACCAGTCCGCTCCGCACCGCAAACCCGCTCCGCATCGACCATGTCATCAGCCTCGGCGGGCTCCCCGATCTAGAAGCCACCGCCGCCAGTCCCCAGAACGGCTGCGGGGTAGAGGTCGTCGGACAACTGGTCGGCAAGCCGACCCCGCAGCATCCGGACGTCTACGCCGACACCTCCGTCCCGCGCCTCCTCCCGCTCGGCATGAAGCAGGACCTGATCAATGGGCGCGAAGACCGGATCATCCCCGCCGCGATGGCGACCGACTATATCGCCAGGGCCAAAGCGGCCGGCGACACCGCCACGCTCCACACCATCCCCGCCACCGGCCATGTCGAACTGATCGCGCCCGAAACCGCCGCCTGGGCGGAAGCAAAGCGCCTGATCCTCGCCGACCTCAGGAAGACCCAGTGACCCTCGAAGACGCCCGCGCGCTCGACGCGACCGATCCGCTCGCCGCCTACCGCGACCAGTTCGCGCTACCCGAAGGCGTGATCTACCTCGACGGCAACTCGCTCGGCGCGCTCCCCAGGGCCACGCCCGCCGCACTCGCCGACGTCGCCACGCGCCAATGGGGCGACCGCCTGATCGGCAGCTGGAACGAAGGCTGGATCGACGCCCCCCAGCGGATCGGCGCCAAGATCGCCCCCCTGATCGGCGCCGCGTCTGACGAGGTCATTATCGGCGACACGACCTCGACGCACCTTTTCAAGGCCTTGGTCGCCGCTCTTCGCAGCAATTCCAAGCGTCACACGGTCGTCAGCGAAGCCGGCAACTTCCCGACCGACCTGCACATTGCCGAAGGCGCAGTCGCCTGCGTTCCCGGTGCACGCCTCAAAGTGGTCGCACGCGAAGACCTGGCCACCGCGCTCGACGAAGACACCGCGGTCCTCCTGCTCACCCATGTCCACTACAAGACCAGCGACCGCTTCGACATGCCCGCCTGGACCGCCCGCGCGCACGACGCCGGCGCGCTGATGCTCTGGGACCTCAGCCACAGCGTCGGCGCCGTCCCGATCGACCTCGATGGCGCGAATGCAGACCTCGCCGTCGGGTGCACGTACAAATACCTCAACGGAGGCCCCGGCGCGCCCGCGTTCCTCTACGTCGCGAAACGCTGGCAGGACGTGCTCGCCAGCCCGCTCTCCGGCTGGATGGGCCACGCGGCGCCGTTCGCATTCGAGGACGCCTACCGCCCCGCCCCCGGCATGAAGCGCTGGCTCGCCGGCACCCCCGCAATGCTCTCGACCGCCGCATTGGAAGCCGCACTCGACCTGTGGGCCGATGTCGACCAGCACGCCATCGCCACCAAAAGCGCGCAACTCTTCGATATCCTCGCCACCGCAGGTGACGCGCTCGGCCTCGAATGCGTCAGCCCCCGTGACCCCGCAAACCGCGGCAGCCACATCAGCTTCCGCCACCCGCACGCCTACGCCCTCACCCAAGCGCTGATAGCCCAAGGCGTCATCGGCGACTTCCGCGACCCCGACATCCTCCGCTTGGGCCTGACACCCTTGTATCTGAGCCATGAAGACGTCTGGCACGCCGGCGACATCCTGCGCGAAATCGTCGAAACCGAGGCCTGGCGCGATCCCGCTTTCTCCCAACGCCTCGCCGTCACGTAACGCGGAAACTCACCCCATCGCCGCCAGCTTAGCCCTGGCGGCATCGGCTAAAAATCCCGATCGATTGCTGGCAACCCGGTCGATCCGAGCGAGCAACCCCTCGTCGATCGAAACCTGCACACGCACGGCCCGGCCGGGTCGATCGCCGCGAACCAGTACACGAGCGGCTTCATCGACGTCCGGATCGCGCGCGATCGCGTCGATCGACGATGGCTCCCGGATCGAATCGCCATATTGCGCCATGATCGCCAGATGCCCGCTCAGCGCCTCCTCCGCGCCGAGCGCCGCCTCCTGCATCGTCGCGCCGGCCGAGACACATCCGGGCAAGTCCGGGAAAAATACGCTGAAGCCGTTATCCGCACGCTCGATAATGGCAGGGTAGTGAACGATCGCCATAACACTCAAATCCTTCGAGGAATGCAACCAAGCGGCCCGTCTAGCGAAGCCGAACGCCACTCTGCCGCTCGATGCTCTTGATCGTACCGATCGCGATCTCCGAATTGGGATGCGGCACCGTCACCGTTCCAGACAAGGTGGCGTGACGAAAATGCTTGTGCGATCCGGTTTGCCGAACCTCGACCCAGCCAGCCTTGCCAATCAGTTTGATGATCTCGGCACTTCGCATTCTGACTCCGATACACATCCCTACACAACAATGTCTGTTCCATCAACACCTCGCGATGCAGGCGTTGACGCAAGCCGAAGCCACGATTGCACCCCCCGCACCCTTCGCCTATAGGCGCGGCCTATTCCGGCCTCGGCTTCGCGGTGCATAGCGCGTAGGCTGGGGCCGCTCGATTTTCACCGCTCGATTTCCAGGGGACCGCGTATGGCTCGCCGCCGCCAGATCTACGAAGGCAAGGCCAAGATCCTCTACGAGGGTCCCGAGCCGGGCACGCTGATCCAGTATTTCAAGGACGACGCCACCGCGTTCAACGCCCAGAAAAAGGGCACGATCAACGGCAAGGGCGTTCTCAACAACCGGATTTCCGAGCACATCTTCACGCTGCTCGATCATATCGGCGTGCCGACGCACTTCATCCGCCGCCTCAACATGCGCGAGCAGCTGATCCGCCAGGTCGAGATCGTCCCGATCGAAGTCGTCGTGCGCAATGTCGCCGCAGGCTCGATCTCGACGCGCCTCGGGATCGAGGAGGGCACCAAGCTGCCCCGCACGATCATCGAATATTACTACAAGGACGATGCGCTCGGCGATCCGATGATCTCCGACGAACACATCGCCGCGTTCGGCTGGGCGAGCCAGGAGGAGATGCACGACATCGCCGACCTCGCGATCCGCGTGAACGATTTCCTGTGCGGGCTGTTCGCCGGCGTCGGCATCCGCTTGGTCGACTTCAAGCTCGAATTCGGCCGTATCTTCGACAACGATTTCGGCCGGATCATCCTCGCGGACGAGATCAGCCCCGATGGCTGCCGCCTGTGGGACATGGAAACCAACGAGAAGATGGACAAGGATCGCTTCCGTCGCGATCTCGGTGGCGAAGTCGAGGCCTATCAGGAGGTTGCACGGCGTCTGGGGCTGCTGCCCGAAGGCGGCGACAATTCGGTCCTCGACCTCGAAAAGCATCGCAAGAACCGGGGCAAGTAAATGAAACTCAAGGTTTTCGTGACATTGAAGCCCGGTGTGCTCGATCCGCAGGGCCGAGCGATCCACCATGCACTCGGCAGCCTTGGCTTCGACGGCGTGCAAGACGTCCGCCAGGGCAAGCTGATCGAGCTGGAGGTCGCCGACGATACCGACGACGCGACGATCGACGGCATGTGCCGCAAGCTGCTCGCCAATACGGTGATCGAGAATTACCGGGTCGAGCGCGCATGAAAACCGCGGTCATCGTCTTCCCCGGCTCCAACTGCGACCGTGACATCGCCGTCGCGCTGGAGGCGGTGACCGGCGTCAAGCCGTTGATGGTTTGGCATGGCGACGCGGACTTACCCGCGGACGTCGGCCTAGTCGCGGTGCCGGGCGGGTTCTCGTACGGCGACTATCTCCGCTCGGGCGCGATCGCAGCACGCTCGCCGATCATGCGCGCGGTTGTCGAGCAGGCTGGCAAGGGCCTGCCCGTGCTCGGCATCTGCAACGGCTTCCAGGTGCTGACCGAAGCGGGCCTTCTCCCCGGTGCGTTAATGCGCAACGAAGGGCTGAACTTCGTCTGCCGCGATGTCGCGCTGACGGTCGAGACGGCAAGCTCGACCTTCACGTCAGGCTACGCCGCGGGCGAGCGTGTCTCCTTCCCGGTCGCGCATCATGACGGCAACT
>JAJNQF010000250.1 GCA_021154945.1 Sphingomonas sp. | reverse complement strand
ATCTCGGACTTGGGCTTGGTCCAGAGCGCGGCGCCGTCGGCGATGTCGACCGGCTCGGCATCGGGCTTTTCGCGCAGCGTGATCGGGACGGGGACGTGACCCGACTGGTCCTTGATCAGCCGCTCGACCGTGAAGCGGTCGGTAAACGACGTTGCGTCCTCGAGTAGGTGCAAGACGACGCGGGTGCCGCGCGGCGGCGCTTCGGCGGTGTCGACGGGCGCGATCGTGTAGGTACCGAGGCCGTCCGACGACCAGACCGACGCGGTGTCTGCCCCGGCACGCCGCGAGATCACATCCACCTTCTCGGCGACCATGAACGCGGAATAGAAACCGACGCCGAACTGGCCGATCAACTGCGCACCCTCCGAGCCGGACGAGGCGGCGATGCGGTCCATGAACGCCTTGGTGCCCGACCGCGCGATCGTGCCGAGTGCTTCGCCCATGTCGTCGGCGGTCATGCCAATGCCATTGTCCTCGATCGTCAGCGTTTTGGCGTCGGGATCGAGCGTTATGGCGATCTGCGTGCGGGTTTCGTCCCCGAGCAGTTCGGGGGCGCTCAGCGCCTCGTAGCGCAGCTTTTCGCAGGCATCGGCCGCATTCGAAATCAACTCGCGCAGGAACACGGTCTTATCCGAATAGACCGAGTGCACCATCATGTGCAGCAGCCGCGCGACGTCCGCCTCGAACGCGTGGGTTGCGGGCGCGGACGTTTCGGTGACGGGAGCGGCGGGTTCGGCGGCGGGGGTGGTTTCGGTGGTCATAAGATGTGGCAGGTCTCTTGCTGAAACGACTGCCGCGAGAGTTGGCTGGAGGTCAGTTCAAATTCAAGGGCCGGGCTTTCCTGCAAGCGCGGAGGCGGAACGGCGCGACGCGGTTCAGCCACTGTCAACGAAGATTTCATTTGCGTTACAGCGCGAAGCAATGTTCAATCCGAATCAGCCAGTCAAAAGATGCAACGTGTCGAGATGACGCGTGGAAAGGAACTATCCGTTCTTTTCCGCACCTTATCCTGCGTCCATCGTGACTGACTAGGGGATGATGATCCTGCGAGGCCGCTGACCGGTTCGACCCGGCGGTGTTTCTGACGTTCGGCAAACCTTTGGGGAGGTTTGCCGCATTCGGGGGCCTCGATGATTACACGCGATACAGCAATTACGCGCCGGACTATTCTTGGAAGACTTGGCCTGATCGGCGGGCTGGGTGCCACGCTCGGCGCCATGCAGGCGTTGGGACTGACGGGGGGATTGATCGGAACGTCGCATGCCGAAGCGCTTGCGACACTCACGCCGACACTCGGTAAGGGCGTCCATGTCGTCGTTCTCGGCGCGGGGATCGCCGGACTGACCGCCGCCTACGAACTCGAACAGGCAGGGTTTCAGGTGACCGTGCTGGAGGCGCGCGACCGGGTCGGCGGACGTGCCTGGACGGTGCGCGACGGCGACAAGATCGAGATGATCGGCGAGGCGACGCAGACCGCCAAATTCTCCGACGGCATCTATTTCAACGCCGGGCCGGCGCGCATCCCGAGTTTCCACCAGGGACTGATCGGCTACGCCAAGAAATTCGACGTGCCGCTGGAGGTCGAGGTCAATTCGAGCCGTTCGGCCTATGTGATGGGCGAGAACGGCAGCAAGATCCGGATGCGCACCGCGATCAACGACATGCGCGGTCATATCGCCGAGTTGTTGGCCAAGGCGCTCAACCAGGGTGCGCTCGATCAGGCGGTGACCGCCGCGGACAAGCAGAAGCTGATGCCGTTCCTGAAGGCATATGGCGATCTCGGCACCGACTATAGTTTCGCCGGCACCGAGCGATCGGGGTTCGGCACAGCGCCGGGGGCTGGCGTCACCTTCTCGTCGGCAGGCAGCGCGGTGGCGCTCGACCAGTTGCTCGCCAACGAACGGCTGCCGATGACGCTGTTCGAAGACAATCTCTACATGCAGGCGACGATGTTCGAGCCGGTCGGCGGGATGGACCGGATCCATGCGGGGTTCGATCGCAACCTGCGCCGTCCTGCGATCCGCGGTGCCGAGGTGACGAAGATCCGCCACACGCCGCGCGGCGTCGAGGTGGTGTACCGCGACAAGGCGAGCGAGGTCGTCGATACGGTGAAGGCGGATTACATCATCTGCACGATCCCGTTCCCGGTGCTCGCGGCGATCGACACCGATTTTTCGCCCGCGCTGAAGAAGACGATCGCCGGCGTGGTGTACGATCATTCGAACAAGGTGGCGTTCGAAAGCCCGCGGTTTTGGGAGCGCGAGCAAATCTATGGCGGCATCTCGTTCGTGGGCGGCCCTACCACGCTGATCTGGTACCCCTCGGCCGGGTTGCATTCGGAGCGGGGCATGTTGCTCGGCTGCTATTCGTCGGGCCCGACCGCTGCGGAGTTCGCGAAGCGACCGATTGCCGAGCAGATCGCGTTCGCACGCGGCGTCGTCGACCGGCTGCATCCCGGGCATGGCGCCGATCTGGTCAATGGGCTCGCGGTCAACTGGCACAAGATCCCGTACAGCCTGGGGCCCTGGCCGGACTGGAATGCGGGCAGCGCGAACGGCCGGCAGGAAGGGCATATCGACACGCCCGAGTTCCGCCTGCTGCAAAAGCCCGATGGGCGCGTCTATTTCGCCTCCGCCGCGCTCAGCCAGACGCCGGGCTGGCAGGAGGGCGGTATTCAGTCCGCGCAGGGCCAGGTGATGGCACTGGCCCAACGCGTGGCGGCACAGGCGAGCATCGAACGTCGAAGCCGCGCAGCATGACCGTCGAAACCAAGTCGCAATCGTTGCTTTGAAGTAACGATACCCGGAATTGCGACAATATGGTTTCAGATTAAGGTCGAATCGGTTGCATCTGATCCGTTTCCTCGCAATCCTGTGAATATCGAACACCAACAATATCGGAGGCTATAGTTCGCAATCATGGATTGCGGGAATGATCGATCACGCAACGATGACTGAGATCATCGTGCGATTGGGAGAGATGCATGAACGGCGATCATCAATAAGGGGGGAGTCCTTATGAAGACCGTTACCAGCATTTCACGTGGCGCACTTGCCGTAGCACTCGCAAGCCTGTCGACCGTCGCCGCGCATGCCCAAGCAGTCGAAGTTGCCGCCCAGGCCAGCGCGCCGGGCGACGACATCATCGTCACCGGCACCCGCGCCACCGGGATCACCGCCGCCGAAAGCGCCGCACCGATCAAGGTGCTCGACGCCGACCTGATGAGCCATGTCGGCCAGCCGAACCTGAACCAGGTCCTGACACAACTCGTGCCGTCGTTTACCGCGCAGGCCTTTGGTGGCGATACCGCCAACCTCACGCTGTCGGCACGGTTGCGCGGGCTGAGCCCGAATCACGCGCTGGTGCTGATCAACGGCAAGCGACGGCATGGCACCTCGAACCTCGCCGTCCTCGGCGGACCGTACCAGGGCGCGGCGACCGCCGATCTCGATCTGATCTCGCCCTCCTCGATCAAGCGGATCGAAGTGCTCGAGGACGGCGCGGCGGCACAATATGGTTCGGACGCGATCGCCGGCGTCATCAACATCATCCTCAAGGACGACAAGGAGGGCGGCGACGGTTACATCACCGCTGGCGAGAATTACGACACCGGCGGGCGTACCTATGCGGGCACGCTGCACCTCGCGACCAGGCTCGGCGATGCCGGCTTCATCAACGTCACCGGCTTCTACCGCTATCACGACTTCACGCAGGTCGGCGGGCTCGATCGCCGTGTCACCGACATCAACGGCAATCTGCTGACCAGCACGTCCTCGCCGTCGATCACCGCGGTCCAGCAGAGTCTGTATCCGGGGATGGCGGGCTTCCCTTACGTCAACAAGATCAGCGGCGATGCGCAGTCGCGGCTGACCAACCTCCAATACAACTCGGCATATGATTTCGGCGGGGTCGAGGCCTATAGTTTCGGCACCTATTCGCGCCGGGTCGCCAGCGCTTACGAGAATGTCCGCGTGCCGACCCGCGTGTCGCGTACCGTCGGCGGCGTGACGACCTATTTCGATCCCGACGGCGACAGCCCGGTCAACGGCTTCTCGCCACGCGAGAAGATCCGCGAGGAGGACATGGCGTTTACCGGCGGTCTGCGCGGCGATGTCAGCGGCTTCCATTACGACCTGTCGACGACGTTCGGGCAGGACAAGAACGAGATCTACACGATCGATTCCGCCAACGCGTCGCTCTACGCGGATACCGGTTTCACCCCGACGACGTTCTACAACGGGTTCTTCAAATCGAGCGAATTCACCGCCAACGCCGACTTCACGCATGAGGTCGAGGCGGGGATGGCCGCTCCGATCAACCTCGCCTTCGGCGGCGAATATCGCAAGAACGTGTACGAGATCGGCTCAGGCGATGCCGCCTCGATCTACAAGGAGGGCGGGCAATCCTATCCCGGTTTCCGGCCTTCGGATGCGGGCGTCAACGGGCGTGAATCCCAGGCGGCCTATGTCGATGTCGCGCTGATGCCGATCGAGGGGCTGAAGGTCGACGTCGCCGGGCGCTACGAGCATTATTCCGATTTCGGCAGCAAGTTCATCTACAAGGGTACGACGCGCTACGACTTCTCGGATGCGTTCGCGCTGCGTGGCACCTTCTCGACCGGCTTCCGCGCACCCACGCTGGCGGAGTCGTTCTACTCGGCGACCAACGTCTCGCCAACCGCGGCCTTCGTCCAGCTGCCGGCCAATTCCGCCGCGGCGAAGCTGATCGGTTTCGACAATCTGAAGCCTGAAAAGTCGACCAACTACAGCCTCGGCACGGTCATCCGGCCGGTTCCGCGGCTGACGATCACGATCGATGCCTATCAGGTGAAGATCGAGGATCGCATTCTCGGCACGGGCTCGATCTTCGGGCAGGGTGGGGCGAGCAATTTCCCGATCGTCACGGCGGCGATCCTGGCCAATGGCAACGTCCTCGATCCGACCGTCAGCCAGACCGGCATCAACATCTTCACCAACGGCGCCGATACCCGGACGCGCGGCATCGACCTCGTCGCGAGCTACGCCAGCGATTTCGGCGATTACGGCAAGGCGACCTGGACGCTGTCGGGCAATTACAACAAGACCAAGATCACCAAGCTCGCCACGGCCCCCGCAGCGCTGGGCAACATCTCGCTGTTCGACGCCGGTGCGCGTGCCAATATCGAGACCGCATCGCCGCGGGTGAAGGTGATCGGGTCGACCTTCTACTCGATCGACAAATTCTCGATGACGCTGCGGGGTACGGTCTACGGAAAGAGTTCGTCCAAATACAGCCCGGACGGCGGGACGTTCTATACGCAGAAGATCGGCACCGCGTTCATCGGCGACGTCGAATTGAACTTCAAGGCGACCGACGAGCTCGAACTGTCGATCGGGGCGAACAACGTCTTCAACAAGCGGCCGCCGACGCTCGGCCTGGTGCCGGGGACGACCAACAACACGCTGGTCGGCGGCGGCAACCAGCTCGACGCGCCGCTGACGTTCAGCCCGTACGGGATCAACGGCGGCTATTATTATGCACGCATGAACGTCAGTTTCTGATCATCTGCCGGGCGCCGGATCCCTTCGGCGCCCGGTCTTCACGAGAGGATATCCATGTCGAAGACCTTCGTTACATCGCTCGCCCTGTTCACCGTCTCGACCGGGTTCACGGCCCTGGTAGGTGCATCGGTCGCGAGCGCGCAGACGCCTGAAACCGCGATCGTCCGCCACGCCAACACGCCCCCGGGGCTGATCCTCCAGGGGGTCACCGTCCCGGCGGGCGCCAAGATGCTGTATCTGAGCGGGCAGCTGGCCGCACCGATCGACCCGGCCAGCAAGACTCCCTCGGCGCAGCTAACGATCGCCGATTTCGGCGACACCAAGACGCAGACGATCAGCGTGTTCACCAAGATCAAGACGATCCTGGCGGCGCAGGGCTATGCGATGCGCGACATCATCAAGCTGACCGTGTTCGTCGCGGGCGATCCCAAGCTCGGCGGCAAGATGGACTTTGCCGGCATGAACGATGCCTTCAGGATGTTCTTCGGCACGGCGGAGAACCCGAACACGGTCGCACGCTCAACCGTACAAGTAGCCGCCCTGGCCGGACCAGCGTTCCTCGTCGAGATCGAGGCGACCGCGGCCAAATAGCGCAACCGAACGGCGCGGACGCCGTCGACGTCCGTCGGGGACTGCGTTTCGGAGCCAGATCGGGCGCGTAACGGTTTGACGGCGATGGCGGTGCGTGGGACGATCATGGCCATAACGGATCGGAGACTGCCATGCTCGTTCCACCGCTCGTCCACGACCTCCTCACCCTGGTGATCGGTATCGTCGCGGGTTTACGCGCGAGGATAGCAGCGGCGTTCTGTAACGATCGTCCGGCGGCGCTGGTCGAGGATGCGGTCGCGATCCTCGGTGCGGTGCTGATGGTCTCGTCGTTCTGATGCGCCGGTTCGATGCGATCATCGTCGGCGCAGGGCAGGCCGGACCACCGCTCGCCGGGCGGCTGACCGCGGCCGGAATGAACGTCGCGCTGATCGAGCGGAAGCTGGTTGGCGGCACCTGCGTCAATACCGGTTGCATGCCGACCAAGACGCTCGTCGCCAGCGCGTACGCCGCGCATCTGGCGCGCCGGGCTGCGGAGTTCGGCGTGCGGATCGGAGAAGTCGAGATCGACATGCAGGCGGTAGCGGCGCGGGCGCGGAAAGTCGTGATGGACGCGCGGACCGGGAACGAGACGTGGCTGGAGGGGATGGCGGGGCTTACCCTGCTGCGGGGTCATGCGCGGTTTACCCGCCCAGGGACGATCGCGGTCGACGGCGAGGAACTGTCCGCACCGCGCATCTTCCTCAACGTCGGTGGCCGGGCGAGCGTGCCCGACATGCCCGGGGTCGGCGACGTTCCGCATCTCGACAATACCGACATGGTCGCGCTGGAGACGGTGCCCGAGCATCTCGTTGTCGTCGGCGGGAGCTATATCGGGCTAGAATTTGCGCAGATGTATCGCCGGTTCGGCGCGGCGGTGACGGTGGTCGAGCGCGGCGAGCGGCTGATCGCGCACGAGGATGCCGACGTGTCCGATGCGGTGCACGGGGTCCTGGAGGACGAGGGCGTAACGGTGCGTACCGGGGCGAACTGCATCGCCTTCGCGGCGCACGACGCCGGCGTCGCGGTATCGGTCGATTGCTCGGCGGGCGAGCCGGTGGTGGTCGGCAGTCACGTGCTGCTCGCGGTCGGTCGGCGGCCGAATACCGACGATCTCGGGCTCGACCGCGCCGGGATCGCGACCGATGCGAAGGGCTATGTCGTCGTCGACGAATTCCTACAGACCAACGTGCCGGGCATATGGGCGCTGGGCGACTGCAACGGGCGCGGCGCGTTCACGCATACCGCGTATAACGACTTCGAGATCGTCGCTGCGAACCTGCTCGACGGTGACGATCGGACGCTGAGCCAGCGGCTGGTCGGCTATGCGCTCTATATCGATCCTCCGCTCGGCCGGGTCGGGATGACCCAGGCGCAGGCGGAGAAGAGCGGGCGACCGATCCTGGTCTCGACGCGGCCGATGACGCGGGTCGGGCGCGCGATCGAGAAGGGCGAGACCAAGGGTTTCATGAAGATCGTCGCGGATGCGGAGACACAGCGGATCCTCGGCGCGGCGATCCTCGGGACGGGCGGCGACGAAGCGATCCACGGCATCCTGGACATGATGAACGCGGACCAGCCGGTGTCGGCGCTGCGCTGGGCGGTGCCGATCCACCCGACCGTGTCCGAACTGATCCCGACGCTGTTGCTCGGTCTCGAACCGGTGGTGCCGCGATGATTCCGAACGACAGCGTCGCCTCGCGCGAGCACCAGATGTTTCCGGTGCTCGACGCCGAGCAGATCGAAACGGCAAAGCGGTTCGCGAGCGGTCCCGCGCGAACCTTCGCGGCGGGGGGGCAGGTTTACGCGATCGGCGAACTGGGGGCGCCGGCTTGGCTGGTGCTGGCGGGATCGATCGACGTCGTCCGGCGTGACGGGCTGAGCCACGAGGCGGCGATCACCACGCATGGCGCGGGGCAGCTGACCGGCGAGGTCAACCAGCTCGCCGGACGCCCGTCTCTCGCTGGCGGGCGCGCCGGCCCCGATGGCTGCACCGCGCTGCCGTTCGATCCGGCGCATCTGCGGGCGTTGATGGTCGGTTCGGCGGACGTCGGCGAGATCGTGATGCGCGCATTGATCCTCCGCCGCGTCGGGCTGATCGAGCAGGGCAGCGGCGGCACGGTGATCGTCGGCGTGCCCGGCAGTCCGGACATCGTCCGGTTGCAGGGGTTCCTCACGCGGTCGGGCTATCCGAACATCGTGCTCGACGCGGCGTCGGACGAGGAAGGCCGCGCGCTGGTCGACCGGATCGGCGTGCTGCGCGGCGATCTGCCGCTAGTGGTCTGTCCGAACGGGACGGTGCTCAAGCGACCGACGGACGTCGAGGTCGCGGCGTGCCTGGGGATCACGCCCGATCTGGATCCGGACATCGTGTACGACGTCGCGATCGTCGGGGCGGGGCCGGCGGGACTGGCGGCGGCGGTGTATGCGGCGTCCGAGGGACTTTCGGTGGTCGTGCTCGACGAGCGCGCGATCGGCGGGCAGGCGGGGGCGTCCGCGCGGATCGAGAATTATCTCGGGTTTCCGACCGGTATCTCCGGGCAGGCGCTGGCGGGTCGCGCGTTCAACCAGGCGCTGAAGTTCGGCGCGGAGATCGCGGTGCCGCTGGAGGTTGCGCGGCTCGCCTGCGATGAGGCGCGGCCGGCGGACGATCCGCTGGTGCTGGCGCTGCCGGATGACAAGCGAGTCCGGTCGCGGACCGTGATCGTCGCGTCGGGCGCGCGCTATCGCCGACCCGACATCCCCGATCTGGCGATGTTCGAGGGCGCAGGCGTGTCCTATTGGGCATCGCCGATCGAGGCGCGGCTGTGCGAGGGCGAGGAGGTCGCGCTGGTCGGCGGCGGCAACTCGGCGGGGCAGGCCGTGGTCTTCCTCGCCCCTCGCGTGAAACATCTTCATCTGATCGTGCGACGGGCACTGGCGGCGACGATGTCGAAGTACCTGATCGACCGGATCGCGGCGCTGCCCAACGTCACCCTGCATGTCGGCACGGAGATCGTAGGCCTTGAAGGCGACCGCGCGACCGGGCTGACCGGAGCTGTGTTCCGCCAGCCAGATGGCTCGACCAAGCCCTGCGCGATGCGTCACCTGTTCCTGTTCATCGGCGCCGATCCCAATGCCGGCTGGCTACAAGGCTGCGTCGATACCGACGACAAGGGGTTCATCGTCACGGGCAAAGCGGCGCTCGCGTTGCAGACGAGCCGGGCGCGCGTGTTCGCGATCGGCGACGTACGCGCTGGCTCGACCAAGCGAGTCGCGGCGGCGGTCGGCGAGGGGGCGGCGGTGGTCGCGCAGGTCCATGTCGCGCTCGCCTACATGGCCGAACGGGAGGCGTCATGAGTTACG
>JAJNQF010000270.1 GCA_021154945.1 Sphingomonas sp. | reverse complement strand
CCCCGGCGGAGGCCGGGGCCCAATTGGGGACGTTGCCAACGGAGTGCAGCGCGTAATTACCATGGCCTTGCCACTTGGGCCCCGGCCTTCGCCGGGGTGGTAGCTCTGCGGTGCAATGGGGCGCCCCGACCCCGGAACCTCACACCGTCCGGACGTAGACCGGGTCTTCGTGGAGAGTGGTGCCGACCGTGAACTGGCGGGCGCCGATGACCTCGAAGCCGTGGCGTTCGTAGAAAGCCCGGGCGCGAATGTTCTGGTCCCATACGCCTAGCAGGACGCGAGTGTGGGCCGCCGCGGCGGCATCTTCGAGGGCGCGGGTCATCAGGGCGGCGCCGAGGCCGGTGCCTTGCGCGTGCTTCATCAGGTAGATGCGGCGGAGTTCGATGTCCGCGGGGCCGGGTTCGATCGGGAAATCGGGTGCCGTGAGCACCGTGTAGCCGATCGGTGCGTGGCCGGGTTCGTGCTCGGCGAGCGTCACGATCGTCGCGGGGTCGGCCAGCCACGTCTCGAACGTGGCGATGCTGTTCTTGATCGTGCAGTGGGCGACGATATCCGCCCCCGTCAGCACGGTCGCATAGGTATCGAGGAACGTGGCGGATGCGACGAACGACAGCGTGGGCGCGTCGCCCGGCCCTGCCCGTCGCAACCGCCAGATCATCAGCCGACGATTTCTTCGGGCTTGAAGAAGTACGCGATCTCGATTGCGGCGTTCTCGTCCGAATCCGAACCGTGCACGGTGTTGGCTTCGATCGACTCGGCGAGTTCCTTGCGGATCGTGCCGGGCTCTGCGTTCGCCGGGTTGGTGGCGCCCATGATGTCGCGGTTGCGCTGCATCGCGTTCTCGCCTTCGAGAACCTGGACGACGACCGGGCCCGAGATCATGAACGAGACGAGCTCGCCGAAGAACGGACGCTCCTTGTGGACCGCGTAGAAGCCCTCGGCCTGCTCGCGGGTCATCTGGATGCGCTTCGAAGCGACGACGCGCAGGCCGGCTTCCTCGAGCATCTTGGTGACCGCACCGGTCAGGTTGCGGCGGGTTGCGTCGGGCTTGATGATCGAAAAGGTACGGTTCGCGGCCATGATGGTCACGGGCTCCTGTAATAAAGCTTTGGAAAAGTGGCGCCGCCCTAGAGCCGGGGCGGTCCGAATGCAACTAGGCGGCCTGTTCCCAGCGTCCGGCGTCGTTCTGTTTCCAGTAGCGGCGTTCGACGCCGTCGCGGTCGGCGAGCGCCTTCCAAGCGAGGCGGGCTTCGCGGATCGCTTCGTCGTCGAAGATGTGGAAGGCGCGGTCGAAGGTCAGGGTCAGGTCCCGCCAGCGACCATCGACGACCGCGACGTTGCGCGCCGCATTGCCTGGGGCGGTTTCGAGTATGTCGTCCGCGATCAGAATGGGTTGCGCTGCATCGTCGTTGCCGCCGGCCTGGGCGTGGGGGAGAAAGCTCTCGGGGGCGTAGGACCAGAGCAGGCGGTCGAGGGCGGTGCGTTGTTCCTGGGGTTCGGCGACGATCAGGAGGCGGCCGCCGGTTGCGACGACGCGCTCGGCGATGCGCGGGAGGACGCGGTCGAGGGGGCTGGTTAGGTGGTAGAAATCGACCTGCATGCTTACTCCCCTTCCGCTTGCGGGAGGGGTCGGGGGAGGGGTTCGCCTCGCTCGACACCGCTCGCGGTTGGCCCCTTCCCTAACCCCTCCCGCAAGCGGAAGGAGAATTCTTGCGTTCAGCCCTCGAAATTGTCCGCGACGAATTGGTCGAGCAACCGCACGCCGTAGCCGGTTGCGCCCTTGTCGTGGTTGGTGCCGGGCTTGTCGGACCAGACCATGCCGGCGATGTCGAGAGGCGCCCACTTCACGCCCTCGTCGACGAAGCGCTTGATGAACTGCGCCGCGGTGATCGAGCCCGCGCCGCGGGGGCCGACGTTCTTCATGTCGGCGATCGGCGAGTCGATCAGCTTGTCGTAGGCGGGCGACAGCGGGAAGCGCCACAGCGTGTCGCCGGTGGTCTTGCCGGCCGCAATCAACTGGTCGGCGAGCGCGTCGTCATTGGCGAAGATGCCGCCATTCTCGGTGCCGAGCGCGACGATCATCGCCCCCGTCAGCGTGGCGAGATCGACGATCGTGGTCGGCTTGTGCGCCTGCTGCACCCACGTGACGCAATCGCAGAGCACGAGGCGTCCCTCGGCGTCGGTGTTGAGCACTTCGATCGTCTGGCCGGACATCGAGGTGATGACGTCGCTCGGGCGTAGTGCGGCGCCATCGGGCATGTTCTCGACCAGGCCCATCACGCCGACGACGTTCGCCTTCGCCTTGCGGCTGGCCAGTGCCTTCATCGCGCCGGCGACGGCGCCTGCCCCGCCCATGTCCCACTTCATGTCTTCCATGCCCGCGCCGGGCTTGATCGAGATGCCGCCCGAATCGAACGTCACGCCCTTGCCGACGAGCGCGAGGGTAGGTGCATCGGCCCCTGCCCCGTTCCATTTCAGCGCGAGGATGCGCGCTTCACGACGCGAGCCCTGGCTGACGCCGAGCAGCGAGCCCATGCCGAGTTCGGTCATCTGCGCTTCGTCGAGCACGGTGATCTCCAGGCCGAGGCCCTCGACGTCCTTGGTCACCTTCTCGACGAAGCTCTCGGGATAGACGACGTTCGGCGGCGACGTGACCAGCCAGCGCGTCAGGTCGAGACCGCCGGTGACCGCCAACTGCTCGGCCCACGCCGCATCGGTGCCCTCGGGCGCGCCGGCAATGGTGATCTCGGTCAGCG
Source organism: Sphingomonas sp. (assembly GCA_021154945.1). Taxonomy (GTDB): domain Bacteria; phylum Pseudomonadota; class Alphaproteobacteria; order Sphingomonadales; family Sphingomonadaceae; genus Sphingomonas. Next base: position 2,297 of record JAJNQF010000270.1, on the reverse strand, counting down.
TCGGCTTCGACTTCTCGGCCAGCTTGGTGCGGTACGTGTCGTAGCGCCATGCGCGCTGCGCGGCGGCGGCGGCGAAGTGCGCGGCGGCCTTGGGAGTCGGCGTGGCGCCGGCGGAGAGATCGGCGGCGACCGAGGTCGCGCCGGAGGTCAGCAGGCGTGCGGTGATCGCGCCGCCGGCCTTCTCCCAATCGGCGTTTTCGCCCGTGCCGACGCCGACGAGCAGGACCTGGCGGACTGCGCCGTCGACGGGCACGAACAGCTCGACGACCGAACCCGCCTCGCCTGCGAACCGTGCCGCGCTCGCCGCGCTGGTCGCCACCGCCTCGACATCGCCGCCGATCGCGCTCCACTTGGTCTGCGCCACGCTGTCCTTTGCGACGGGGACGGCCAGGATCGGGGCGTTGGCGGGAACGGTCGGGGCGAAGACGATCTGCATGAAGAAACCTCGGGAAGCTTTTGAACGGATGTGCGTACCCCATAAGTTGATGCCGCTGGTCCGGCAAAGCAAGGTGGAGCCCCTCAACGCCCGATGATTGCAGCGACGCGCCTGCAAGCGAGTGCGGGATGCGATTGCAGCGAAGGGCCGGTGGTGCGATAGGCGGGCGATATGGCGGCAAACGGCTGCCCAGTGCCAAAGGGGTTGGTTCGGATCGTGTTGCGTATCGACCTTTTGACGGGTTGTGCCGTTTCGCTCGCGCTGGCGTGCGGACTGGCTAGTTCGCCCGTGCAGGCCCAGGATTTCCAGAACCGCCCGGTCGCGCCACCGGTGCAGGACCCGCCGGTCGCCAATGCGTCGACGGCGACACCGGCCGAGGACCAGGTGCAGTTCAGCTCCACGGCGCTGGAATACAACACCAACACCGATATCGTCACCGCGACCGGTGAAGTCCGGATGTTCCGCCAGGGCAGCCGCCTGCGTGCCGACAAGGTCGTTTGGAACCGCAAGACCGGCAAGGTCGTCGCGACCGGCAATATCGCGGTCACCAATCCCGAAGGCGACATCGCGTACGGCGACGAGATCAACCTGACCGATTCGCTGAAGGACGGCGTGGTCGACAACATGCTCGTCGTGCTCGAACAGGGCGGGCGCCTCGCCGCCGAGCAGGGCACGCGCGACGCCGACGGCACGGTCAATTTGAAAACCGCGGCCTACACGCCGTGCGGCGTCACCAATTCCGCCGGTTGCCCGAAGGAACCGACGTGGAAGATCACCGCAGTCCGCGTCACTTATCGACCCGAGCGTAAACGCATCTTCTATAAGGGCGCGCGGCTGCACCTGTTCGGCCTGCCGAGTCTGCCGCTCCCCGAATTCTCCAATCCGGTCGGTGGCGGGAGCGATAGCGGGCTGCTCTCGCCGAACGGCGGATACAGCCGCGTCAACGGCGTCGAAGTCAGCGTTCCCTATTACTGGAAGCTTGCCCCCAACCAGGGGCTGGTCATCACCCCGCACATCTACAGCAGCGTGCTGCCGATGGCGCAGGTCGATTATTCCGCGCTCAATTCGAAGGGTGCGTTCAAAGTGCGCGCCTATGCGACCGAAAGCCGGCGTAGCGACGATCTGGCGACCGCGGACCCGACCGACACGAGCATGGCGTTCCGGGGCTATATCGACGGCGTGGGGCGCTATCAGCTGTCGCCGAACTGGACCGCGAGCGGTTCGCTGCGCCTGACGACGGATCGGACGTTCCTGCGCCGCTACGACATCTCGCGCGATGATCGGCTGCGCACCACCGCCAGCCTCGAGCGGATCGACGACAGCAGCTATTTCTCGCTGAGCGGCTGGTATGCGCAGACGTTGCGCGTCGCCGACAGGCAGGGGGATCAGCCGATCGCGCTGCCCGAGATCGACTATCGCAAGCGGTTCGACGACGGGCTGGTCGGCGGCCGGTTCCAGCTCCAGCTGAACACGCTCGCGCTGACCCGCACCGATGGCCAGGACACGCAGCGCGCGTTCGCTAGCCTGCAATGGGACCTGCGCCGCTTCACCAACTGGGGCCAGGAGGTCACGTTCACGGCGTTTGCACGCGGCGACCTGTATAACACCGACAATACCGACGCGACGACCAACCTCAGCTACCGTGGGCTGGAGGGCTTCCACCAGCGCGCGATCGGTGCGGTCGCGGTCGACGTGAAGTGGCCGTTCATCGGGACGTTCCTTGGCGGCACGCAGCGGTTCACCCCGCGGGTTCAGTTCGTCGCGGCCCCCAAGGTCGCGAACATCACCCTGCCGAACGAGGATTCTCGCGCGGTCGATCTCGACGACACCAACCTGTTCTCGCTGAACCGGTTCGCTGGCT
>JAJNQF010000259.1 GCA_021154945.1 Sphingomonas sp. | reverse complement strand
AATACGGTGATCGAGAATTACCGGGTCGAGCGCGCATGAAAACCGCGGTCATCGTCTTCCCCGGCTCCAACTGCGACCGTGATATCGCCGTCGCGCTGGAGGCGGTGACCGGCGTCAAGCCGCTCATGGTCTGGCATGGTGATGCGGATCTGCCCGCGGACGTCGGCCTGGTCGCGGTCCCCGGTGGCTTCTCGTATGGCGATTACCTCCGCTCGGGCGCGATCGCGGCACGCTCGCCGATCATGCGCGCGGTCGTCGAGCAGGCGGGCAAGGGCCTGCCGGTGCTCGGCATATGCAACGGCTTCCAGGTGCTGACCGAAGCGGGGCTCCTACCCGGCGCGCTGATGCGCAACGAGGGGCTGAATTTCGTATGCCGCGACGTTGCGCTGACGGTCGAAACCGCAAGCTCGACCTTCACATCGGGCTACAAGGCTGGCGAGCGCGTGTCCTTCCCGGTCGCGCATCATGACGGCAATTACTTCGCGGACACCGAGACGCTCGACCGCCTCGAAGGCGAAGGCCGCGTGGCGTTCCGCTATGCGGAGAGCGTCAATGGCTCGGCGCGCAACATCGCCGGCTTGCTCAACGACAAGGGCAACGTGCTCGGCATGATGCCGCATCCGGAACGTCGCATCGAAGCGGCGCACGGCGGCACCGATGGCCGGCGTTTGTTCGAAGGTTTGCTCGAAGCCGTCAGCGCTTAACCGGCCCAATACCTAGCTCCGTCACCCCGGACTTGTTCCGGGGTCCACGGCCCCGCGTACTCAAGGGCCGGAGAGGGCGCGGACCGGTGGATGCCGGAACAAGCCCGGCATGACGGAGTGTGCTGCGGTCCGGACAGGTCTCAAACCCGCGTCCGAAACGGTGAAAAGTCCGTCCCCCGGTCGTACACATCCACACCCTCGCGTCGCTTCAACCACCCCACCGCCACATAGGTCAGCGGCGTCAGCAACACCTCCCAAGACACCTTCAGCAAGAACTGGCTGACCATCACCATCAGCATCGCCTCCACCGGCCAGTCGGGCGCGCCGTAGAACGCGAGCGGATAGAAGATCAGGCTGTCGAACGCCTGCCCCACTACCGTGCTGCCGATCGTCCGCGTCCACAGCATCCGCCCTTGCGTCCAGATCTTCATCCGCGCGAGGACGAAGCTGTTGGCGAACTCCCCTACCCAGAACGCACAGATCGACGCGAACACGATCCGCGGCACCTGTCCGAACACCGATTCGTACGCCGCCTGCCCGGTCCACCCCTTGTCGGGCGGCAACGCGACGACGACCGCCGACATGAACACCATGAACAGCATCGCGCCGAACCCCGCCCAGATGCAGCGGCGCGCGCGCGCATAGCCGTACACCTCGGTCAGGACGTCGCCGATCACATAGCTGACGGGAAAGAACAGGATTCCCGCGCCGAACGGCCACGCGCCGATGAACGGCAGGTCGATCACCGCGCGTTTGCCCGCACCGATCACGTTCGACAGCAGCAGGATCGTGACGAACGCCGCCATCACGAAGTCGTAATAGCGGAAATGCCCGCCGCTCACCGCGTTCGCGGCCACCGGTTCGAGCCCCCGCGCCCCATTCCCGTCAATATCCATCCCGGCGGTTATGATCGAGGTTCCAAGCCCGCACAATCCGCGCTAGTCGTCGCCGCAGCGCGCGCCCGTAGCTCAGCTGGATAGAGCAAGGAGCTTCTACCTCCTCGGTCGGGGGTTCGAACCCCTCCGGGCGCGCCAACCGCCCGCCTTTTTGCGCCGTATCGTATACACATAAGAGAATTCGCTGCGTTGTAACCTATATCAAGGCAAAGCTTGTCGTTTAGTCCACCGCAAGGTGTGAACGGGATCGTCCCGCCCGGCATTTTGCGAAGACACATAATCCGCCATCCCCTTGCCCTCTGGATATCCAGACTCGACGCACACGTCGTCCTCGATGCGGCGGACCGGTCGAGCATACTGAAGCTGCCGGTCTCGGTGCGGACGTATGACGGTTCGAGCGATATCTTCAGCCAGGGCGTCAGGCCGGAGATGGTGGCGTTTCTGACCCGCGGCTACACGGTCGGACAGCTGATGGGCGACGACGGGAAGGGCCAGATCCTGTCGCTCGGCATCCCTGGCGACGCGCTCGGGCTCGAGCATCTGTATCTGCGAGAGGCCGATTACGACACGCGGGTGCTCGGCACGGCGGAGGTCGCGCTGGTGTCGCGGCGAGACCTGGCGGATCTCGCATCACAACGTCCGGCGATCGCACAGGCGTTTGCGGTCAGCCAGGCGATCGACGCGGCGATCACCCGGGAATGGCTGCGCAATGTCGGCAGCCGCGACGGCCTGCGGCGTATCGCGCATTTCCTCTGCGAATTTGCGTGCCGGATCGATGCCCGCGGGCTGAAGACCGACGACTGCTACGAACTGCCCCTGTCGCAGCAGCAGATCGGCCGGGCCACGGGGATGACCGCGGTCCACGTTAACCGCATGCTCAAGACGCTCCACACCGCCGGCCTGATCGAACGCAGCTGGCGCAACGTCCGGTTCCCGCGCTGGGACCGGTTGCGCGAGATCGCCGGCTTTTCCGACGCCTATCTGCACGCGGGCGCCCCGCTCGCGGAAGCGCCTGCGCGCGCCTAACCGCCCAACGGCACCAGTCGCGCGTGGAGATAGGCGCTGTCGAACCGGGCAGCGTCCTTCAACCCCTCGAAATCGAGCATCAGCAGACGGTTCTTGGCGGCATCGACGAGCCCGCTCCGCTTGAGCGCCCTGATCGTGCGGTTGACGTGCACCGAAGTCAGTCCGAGCGCCTCGCCGACATCGGTCTGGGTCAGCGGCATGAAGAAATCGCCATTCCCTTCCCGCGCGACCGCGCCGGCGCGGATGTAGAGTTCGCAGAACAGGTGCGCGATCCGGCTATAGGCCTCGCGCGCACCGATATTCACCAGCCATTCGCGCAGGATGCCCTCGTCGACCAGCGTGCACCACCACAGCGCCTGCGCGACCCGGGGATGGTTCTCGATGATCGCCAGCATGTCGTTCGCCGGGATCGAGACGACCTGCCCTTCCGACATCATCGAGATGCTGTGGTCCATCTTCTCGAGGATGAACACGTGCGTGTCGCACAGATCCCCCGGCATCAGGAACGCGACGATCTGTCGCTTGCCGTCTGGCAGGATCTTGTAGCGTTGCGCCCAGCCTTCGAGAATCAGGAAGACATGCGTCGGGTCGTCGCCCTCGCGGATCAGGTGCTGGCCGCGGACGACGGGACGCGTCACCATCGTCAGGCGATCGAGCGCGGCACGGTCCTGGTCGTCGAACTTTGCCCAGCGGCGTAATTTCCGGGTGAGGATATCGCTCATTCATTACTCATTGCCGCGCGGTATCATGGATTTAGACAAACACGAATGTCGCTCGGAGTCCTCATGATCGCCGCGACCTTGCCTCGGCCCGGTTCCGCCCGATCGATGGAAGCCGCTACTACCCCACCTCGCGCATCCCACGACGCCCCTTCACTCGACACTCGTTCTTCACACAGAAGAACGCACGAAGCGTCGAAGATCTACGCCGATTCTTACTCGTCGGAGCGTTTTCAGCATTGGTTCGCCATGACGATGCGCAGCAGAAAATCTCAGATCCGTGACAATTGTAAGGTTAAGACAATGTTATCATAGATTTGTCTTGAATTACTGTTTTCTTTGACATACATAGGTTAAGCCGATCCTAGTGTAAGCCACACACCGCGAGCCCCCGCGGCCGGCGACACTCTAGCCATTCTACGCTTGCCCCTAAGTTCGATGGTGACGGGGATCGTCCTCTGCGGTGTCGAAGGCTTTGTCCTCTTTTCGGCGCTTTCCCCATTTCAAACGGCTCCCGCTGCTGCGGATGGGAGAACCGTGTCTTCCTCCGCGGTGACTTTCGAGGTGTTCATGTACAAGTCGACCCTTTGGGCCGCCGCGCTTGCGGCTGTGAGCCCGGCTGCCCTGTTGGTTTCGACTCAAGCGGAGGCGCAGGTCCCGATCGGTGCCGGCGGTCAGCTTCAGCAGATCCCGCCCGCACCGCTCAACGACCAGCCCGCGCCCGATCTCGGCTTCGAGCGCAAGACGCCCGTCGTCGTTCCCGCCACCGGTGGCCCGAAGACGCTTGTCCGGTCCCTACGCGTGACGGGCGCGACGCTGTTCCCCGAGGCGGACCTGATTGCTGCGACCGAGTTCGTGCCCAACAGTGAACTCGATCTGTCCGAGATGAAGACGCTCGCCGCGCGGATCACCGACTATTACACCAGCCGCGGCTATTTCGTCGCGAACGCCTACCTCCCTGAGCAGGACGTCCAGAGCGGCGCGGTCACGATCGCGGTGATCGAAGGGCGTTTCGGCGCGGTCGGCGTCAAGAACGAGTCGCGACTGTCGGATAGCGTCGCCAGCGGCATTCTCGCCGGGCTCGACATCGGCGATCCGGTCGCG
>JAJNQF010000226.1 GCA_021154945.1 Sphingomonas sp. | reverse complement strand
CCCTTGGGTGCTTGCCCGACCATCTTCAGTCGTCCGGTAAATCCGTTGGCGGTGTAGGTGCCGGCGCGCGTGATCTGCATCGGACCGCCCTTTTTCTGCGGGCAGGTGAGCGTCTGCGCGTAACGACCGCCGGCGATCTGCACGGTGTCGACCCGGCATTGCGCCTTCGGGTCGGGGACCAGCAGCGCCGCGACGCCGGTCTCTGCCGATACTGGCGTCACGCACTTGTGCTCCGTCTTGGAGCGGCCCTTCATCATCTTCAGCAGGAAGCCGGGGGCGCCGGGTATGACGAGATCGACCGCGGTGGAGACGATATCCCAACGGCCCGGTGCGATGCTCTGGGCCGGGGCTGCGGCCGGTGTGGCGAGAAGAATAAGACCGAGATATTTACGCATGTTGCCACAGTGACGCAGGTGCGAGTGGGGCGCAACCGGGTTCGGTTGTGCTTGCAGCCAGGGAGGAAAGGGCCGGATCGTCGACACTTACGAGGTCCGCGCCGCGCACGTCATCGTCCGGTCCATCCCCCGGGGGCGGCGACGGATGGCGAGGCATCGGCAAGATCTTCGCGCCGAGACCCGCAATGATTTGCGTGAAACGTCCGCCGGCGCTTAGGATGGGTCATGGAAAACACCGCACCCTCGCTCGACCTGTTCACCCTTCTCGAAATCGCGCTGGAGGAGCGCAACGAGGCCGCCGAGGCGTTCGATATCTTCAAGCAGGATGCCGTGATGGCGCATGCGCCGGAGGCCGGACACGAACCGGCCGTCACGAGCGAGGACGCGGCAAAGGCGGCGGCCGAGGAAGTCGACGGCTTCAGCGCGGAAGTCACTGGGTTGCTCCAGGCCGCTTCGGACGAGGACCTGTCCTCTGCCTACCGGCAATCGGGCGGCGAGGTCGGCAATCCGGTTGCCGAGGCGCTGCTCGGCGAACTCAAGCGTCGCAACCTGGGTATCTGAGCCGGCCTGTCCCTGCGGTCACCGTCCGGGACGGTAACGGTGTTCGACATGGCCCTTCAATTCGTCGGGATAGAAATAGACCGGGCGCAGATCGCCGTGTGCGTACCGCGTCACCTGGTCGGCGAAATGGGGTGAGGCGATATCGCCGCTCTGGCCGCCAGCCATGATCGCGGATGCCTTTACGCGCGGGCCGAATTCGACGACCGCGACGAAGCTGTTGCCGCTGGTGCCATAATAGCGCTTCGTACCCGGCCAGGGCTTAGCGCCGAACGATGCCAGGCTGCCCCATTGTGCCGAGGTGAACGGCACCGGGATCGAGGGTCGCGTATCGTCGAAATGCGGTTTGATTGCATCATCGAGCCGCTGGAATCGGTTGATGTCCTGCCACGGCGTCCGCCAATCGCCGAAATCGCGGCGGAGCCGATCGACGGCGGCCGTCAACGCCGCGAGCTTTGCATCGGGACCGACCCGCGTGGCGATAAAGTCCGGGACGTTCAGCCGCTCGGCTTGCGCAAAACTACCGACCTCGCGCCACAATTGATCGCCCCAGAATACCGCCAGGCTGGTCGCGGTGGACTCGTAGCTCCAGCGATAGTCCCATGACCTGAGCAGTGCGATCGGTGCCTCCAGCGCCTTGCGACGCGGGTCGGTGGTCGGGAGGGCGTTCCAGGCCGTCACCAGATCGGGCAGCAACCGGGCGAACGCCGGCAGATACGGATCGAACGCCGCCCCTCGCAGCGTATCGGGCGTCCAGCCGGACTTGCCCGTCAGCAACAGATCGGCATGCACGCCGCGCGCATTGCCTCCGACCTGATCCATGTAGCGGGGATAGTCTGCGGGCTTTGGGCTGTCGGGGCCAGCCGCGCTCCAAGGCCAGTCATTGGTGTTGTGCGCCCAGCCCGTGCGCGGATTGAGCACGCTCGGCAAGCTGGGCAGCGTATGCAGTCCGCGCCAGTCGGTCGCGGGGTCGCTGCCGTCGACGGGTCGGGTGTAATCGAAGCGATCGTCACGCAACGGCATGAACTGCGGCATCAGGAAGGCGATCTCGCCCTTGCTGTCGGCGAACAGCGTGTCGTTCGAAGAGTTGGCCTTGCGCTCGGCGACCGTCAGATAGCTTGCGAGATCGGTCGCCTTGGTCCGCAGGTAACTCTGTTCGAGCGCGGGAACGGGCTTCCACATCAATGCCGTGGCGATCCAGCGTCCCGCCTTGATTGCGACGATCGGTCCGTGATGCGTGCGATAGGTCGTGAAGCTTCGGTCGCCGGTGGTGCCGTCCGGCTTGCTGTACCGTAGCGTCACGATCTTCGTCGCGACCGGTCGGCTGACCTTGCCGTAGCGATAGTCGTAGCCGGCGCCGCGCCGCGTGATCCGTTCCGCGAATTCGTCGACGTTGTCGACCGTCGACGAGGTATGCATCCAGCCGGCCTTCGCGTTGAAGCCCTGGTAGATGAAGAACTGCCCCCACGTGCTCGCGCCATACGCGTTCAGCCCTTCGGCGCTGGTCATCTGCGCCTCGGACCGGAAATAGAAGCTGGTGTGCGGATTGATGAGCAGCAGTGCATTGCCGTTCGCGGTCAGCCGCGGCGCGATCGCGATGCCGTTGGAGCCCGATGGCTCGCGCGGCACCGTCCCGAGTTCCTCGGGGGTCGGCGGGGTCGGGCGGCCGTAGAAGGTCTTCAGGTCGCTCAGCGAGATACGCTCGATATCGCCGCCGATGCTGCCTTCGGTGAAGCTCAATGCCATCCAGGGCTCGAACCGGGTCAACACCTTGGGTCTGACCTGTGGATGCGTCGCGAGATAATAGTTCAGCCCGTCCGCCCAGGACTGCATCAGCGTGCGCAACTATGCCGGGCTTGCCGCATAGTGCGCCTTGAGTTCGACCGGATCGGCGAACAGCCGTTGCCTGAGATCCGCCCAGATCGCGTCCTCGCCCTCCGCTTCGGCGGTACGGCCCAGCGCCGTCAGATAATTCGCCTCGATCCGGGGAAAATCATCCTCAGCCTGCGCATAGATAAGCCCGAACACCGCATCGGCATCCGATCGCCCCTCGATATGCGGAATTCCCCAATCGTCGCGCGTAATCGTGACGCGGGCGGCTTGCGCCTGCCACCGCGTCCGCTCGGTTGGCGGCGTACCACGCTGGGCCGCAAGCGGCGTACCCAACAGGGCCAACAGGATCACCGGAGTGCGCGCGCGTCGAAGAACCGTGGTCATGGGCGCAGCGTAAGGCGGCAAACGGCGAAAGACCATGCGTTGGCACAGCACGGCGGATCCGAGGGACGACGTCTCCATCTCAGGCGTGCGACGTAGTCCGTGACCGTGCGCGCCTCAGCCAGATGAGCAGGAAAGGCTGGTCGGCCACCGAGACGCCGTTGGGAGTCCGGATATCGATCTTTCGTCGATCGAACTGCCAATAGTGCATCACGCTGAGGATGGCGGCGTAGAAGCACCAGACCGAGGCGAACGCGTAGCCCTTGACCAGATGGACGATCGTCAGCCCGATCACGTTGACGACGCCGTAGGTCCTGACGACACGGTGGCTCGACAGCAGCAACGCGCCGCAGGTCGCCAGGATGTAGAAGACCGACACCATCATGTTGCTCGTCATCGCGTTCAGATACGCGATCGAGTGCTGTTCGATGAAAGCCTGGGTTGGAAACAACACGAGCCCGGCGATGTCCCACAGGCAGACCAGCGCGCCGGTGATCGTCAGGCCGACGATTGCAGTGCGACGCCAGCCGGGCGGCTCCATCAATGCCACAGCGGCCGGCATCAGCACCGGCAGGATACCGAGCGCGTAGACCGTGAACAGCAGCACGGCATGATCGAGCGCGACCTTGCCCAGTTCGCCGTGCAACGCCAGCCACACCAATCCTTCGCTGAATTGATGGAGGGCGAACACCAAAGGCACCGATGCGAAGAGCAGCGCGCGTGGCTCGCGGACGTGCCGCAACGTGGCTATGCCGATCGTGGCGAGTACCCCGGAGGCAGCGAAGCTTGCAGTCGCCGAAAAGCACATGCGCGGTCGTCCAGGCTGTTGGCGGTCCGCAGGGCGTGGCGTGTTTCCGGCCACATAGCCAGCGCCGCCTGCGCGTATCGCCGCCGCACACGCTGGCGCGACGGTGGCGATGACGCTTTCCAACGGCCGGTCGAGCGCCTAAGCGACGGAAATCCCCGGGGGGCCGCTGATGCGCGGCTGAGAGGTGGGCTGCAGCCCATGACCCGCTGAACCTGATCCGGCTTATACCGGCGTAGGGAGGGTCTGCGGCTGGCCCGTCGTCCCTCCGATTGGAGTGGACGTGACGTTTTTCAGTGTTGGTTCTGTTGTGACTTCCGCCGGGCGCGAGCGCAGGCTCTTGGGGCGGGCGACCCTGCTCATCTCGGCAACGCTCGCGGCCTCGGCGGCCGGGGCGCAGGTATCCGATCCGGTCGAACCCGCCGAGATCCGGGTGGTCGGCAAGCAGGACCCGGCGGGGCTGCTCCCCGACCAGAAGGTGCCGCGCGCGCAGAGTGCGATCTCCGCCGACTTCATCGTCAAGCAGGCGCCGACCCTGAACGCGTTCCAGCTGGTGACTTTGCTGCCCGGCGCGAACGTCGCGTCGAGCGATCCGTACGGTCTGTCGACCAGTTCCAGCCTGACGCTGCGCGGTCTCGGCCAGGACGAGATCGGCGTGCTGATGGAAGGCGCGCCGCAGAACGACATCGGCTATTATTACGCCTATCCGTCGCAGTTCGCCGATCCCGAGAACCTCAAGCGGATCTCGCTCGCCCAAGGCTCGGTCGATATCGACTCCCCGACGCTCGGCGGTGCAGGCGGTTTACTGTCGCTATCGCTCGACGATCCGAAGGCGCGTCCCGGCGCGCTGGTCGACCTGTCGCTCGGCAGCTACGCGGCGCGGCGCGCGTTCGTCCGGATCGATAGCGGGACGATCGGCAACACCGGGCTGAAGGCGTTCCTGTCCTATTCGAACACGCGCGCGGACAATTGGCGGGGTGCCGGTTTCGACACGCGCCAGCACATCGACGCCAAGATCCTGAACGAGTGGGGCGCCGGCAACCGCGCCAGCCTTGCACTCTCGTACAACGACGCGAACTCGTCGAGCTACCCGAGCCCGACGCTCGCCGAGTGGAATGCGCAGGGCCGCGATTTCAATTTCGACGAGCGCTACACGGCAGGGAACACCAACTATTGGCGGCTGTACCGCGCGCCGTTCCGCAACCTCTACGCCTCCGCGCCGGTGCATATCGTGCTGAACGATCGGCTTGCGCTCGACAGCACCACCTATCTCCAGTTCGGTTACGGCAACTCGCCCTACGGGACGCAGCTGACCACCGAAGGCAATTTCCTCGGCACCGAGGCACTCGCCCAGCCGATCGCGCTGCCCGGCGCAGTCGACGGCGTGGCCACGGTGCTCGGCAACTATACCGGCGACCAGATGCGGACCGGCAACGTCAGCAAGCTCACCTTCAAGACAGGCATGCACACGCTGACCGCCGGGCTCTGGTTCGATTATGGCACCGATCGCGTCACCCAGTCGTACACGTCGATTGACGCCGATGGGCAGCCGTTCGACCGCTGGGGCTATCGCGCGAAAGCGATCCGCACCGCCGACGGCCGCCTGCTCGCCTATGAGAACCAGCGCACCGTCACCGTGACGAAGGGCTTCTTCCTCGCCGACAGCATCGCGCTGACGCCGCGGCTGACGATCGACGCCGGGTTCAAGGGCGTCAACGTCCTGCGCAACGGCCGCACCTATTTGCCCGGACCGCAGGACAAGGTGCGCAACGACAGCTTCGCCGCATTGCCGCGCGCCGCGATCCACTACCGGCTCGACGACCGCCAGCAGCTGTTCGCCAACATCACCACCAACTTCCGCACCCCCAACGAGTTCACGCTCTACAACAGCTATTTCGGTGGCGAAGTCGTCGTGCGTGGGACGAACGCGCTCAAGAACGAATATTCGGTCTCGCAGGAGATCGGCTATCGGTTCATCGGCGAACAGCTCTCCGCCTCGTTGACCGGCTTCCACTACAAGTTCCGCAACCGCCAACTCGCCACCGTGCTCGACCAGGGCGGCGCGCAGGTGAACGCCACGATCAACGCCGGTGGCCAGACCTCGTACGGCGTCGATGCGGAGATCGACTACCGCCCGGTCGCGGGTGTCAGCCTGTACCTATCGGGCGAATATCTGCGCGCGCGGATCGACGACGACCTGCCCGTCGGCGCGGACTTCCTGCCGACCAGGGGCAAGCACGCGGTGTCCAGCCCGACCGTCCAGTTCGGCGTCGGCGGGATCTACGACGACGGCCGCTTCTTCGGCAGCGTCGCGTCGAAATATATCGGCCGGCAATATGCGAGCTTCATGAACGACGAGCGCATCAAGGGCTATGCGACGCTCGACCTGTCGGTCGGCATGCACCTCGCCGACTGGCTCGACGGCAAGCGCACCGACCTGCGCGTCAACGCGATCAATGTCACCGATCCGCACGTCCTCGCCGGCGTGCAGTCGGTCAGCACCAACGCGCAGGACACGATCGGCCGCAACGGCACGGTCATCGCCGGCTCGCCGCCCGCCTATTATGTCGGCAGCGGCGCAGCGGTCATGGCGACGATCTCGCGGGCGTTTTGAGGTGGTGACGCAGCCTGCGCATCTGGTCCACGGCATGGGCACCGCGATGGAGGCGCCGACCTGGCCCGCCATCACTGCCGAAGAGGCCGAGGCGGTACTCGTTCGCTTTCCGGGGGTGCTGATGACGGGGCTGCACTGGCATTCTCCCCGGCCGTTTTCCGCTGCGACCTTGGTGCATACGACGCTGGGCGCGTTCCTGTTGAAGCGTCACCATCGCAGCGTCCGCACGGTCGAGGGGCTGGCGGAGGAACACGCGTTCATCGCGCACCTTGCTGGCGCAGGCGTGTCGGTACCCGAGGTGATGGCGACCGCGGAGGGCGCGACGGCGGTGGCGAGCGGCGCTTGGTCGTACGAACTGCACCGCGCGGCGCCCGGCGCGGACCTGTACCGCGACCGCCTGTCGTGGACGCCGTTCGCCTCGTACGCGCATGCCCATGCCGCAGGGGTGACGCTCGCCACGCTGCACGAGGCGGCGCGCAGTTTCACCGCACCGGCACGCCGATCGCAGCCGCTGGTTGCCAGCTTCACCATCCTTCCCGCCGCCGATCCGATCGCTGCGGCCGAAGCCTACGTCGCCGACCGTCCCGCGCTGGCGGCATTCCTCGCTCCCCGGCCTTGGCGGCGTGAACTCGCACGACTGTTCGAAGCCTTGGGGCAGGGGCTTGCTCAACTGCTCGCCGAGCAGGCGCCCCTGTGGACACACAACGACTGGCACCCTTCCAACCTGCTCTGGGCGAACGATGGCAGCGTCCGAACCGCGTTCGACTTCGGACTCGCCGATCGCACCTGCGCCGTCCACGACATCGCCACCGCGATCGAGCGCACCGCCGTTCGCTGGCTCGACCTGGGGCAGGGGGCGGACGACATCGGCGACCCGGAGGCGGCGCTGGCGCTGCTCGCGGGCTACGCCACCACCGCGCCGCTCGGTCGCGCGGCCATCGCCGCGGTCCTGCGCGTGTTGCCGCTGGTCCACCTCGAGTTCGCGCTGTCGGAGATCGATTACTTCACCGCAGTGGTCGAAGACCCGGCATCTGCCGCGCTCACCTGGGACGGGTATCTGATCGGCCACGCGGAGTGGTTTTTGTCTACCCTAGGGCAGGATTTCCTTCGCGCGATCGAAGCCGGAGCTCATTCTCAATGACCCTGTTCGAGATCGTCGCGGTCGCGGTGAGCGTCACGGGCATATGGCTAACCGCGACGCGGCGCATGCTGTGCTGGCCGGTAAACCTCATCGCTTGCGCGCTCTATTTCAAGCTGTTCCTCGACGTCCGGCTCTATGCCGACATGGTCCTGCAAGCGCTGTTCGGGCTCGCGATCCTCTATGGCTGGGTCGCCTGGACCCGTGGCAAGGACGCCACTGGCGACGTCGTCGTGATGCCGCTCCGCCCCGCACACGCGCTCGCCGGCCTGGCCGCGGGCGCGGCCGGCGGGGTCGCGATCGGCTGGTTCCTGAGCCGCTACACCGATGCCGCATTGCCCTGGATGGACGCCGCGCTCAGCAGCTTCAGCCTCGTCGCGCAATATTGGACCGCACGCCGCCACACCGCCAACTGGCTGCTCTGGATAGTCGTCGACGTCCTCTATGTCGGCATGTTTCTCGTCAAAGGCCTGACGCTGACCGCCGGTCTCTACGCGGCGATGATCGCGCTCGCGGTGATCGGCTACCGGCAGTGGCGCATGGCCGAGGCGACAGTCTGACGACCGTACCGGTGGACGCGAGCGCTCCGCCGATCCTGTGCTAGGGAGCATCATCGGACTGCGAAAAACGGAGCGCCACCATCGTCGGGCCAAGTGTCATCCTCGCCATCCTCGGCTATGGCATCCTGCTGTTCGGGATCGCCTGGGTCGTGGACCGGCGGGGCCTGTCGCAGCGGCTGGGGCGGATCGCCTATCCGTTGTCGCTGGCTGTGTATTGCAGCAGCTGGACGTTTTTCGGCGGGGTCGGCACCGCGGCGACGCGCGGCTGGGATTACCTCGCAATCTATCTCGGGCCGGCATTGGTGTTCCTGCTTGCGCCGAAGTTTCTCGCACGGCTGGTGCGGCTGGCGCGCGAGGAAGGGTCGAGTTCGATCTCGGACTTCATTTCGGCGCGCTACGGGCGCAGTCGGGGGACTGCGGCGATCGTCGCGGGGACGGCGTTGCTCGCGTCGGTGCCGTATATCGCGCTTCAGTTGCGATCGGTGACGCTGAGCTTCGGCGCGATCGCGGGAGTCGGGAGTTCGGCGGAGGTCGGCACGTTCGTCGCGTTGCTGCTGGCGGTGTTCGCGATC
>JAJNQF010000223.1 GCA_021154945.1 Sphingomonas sp. | reverse complement strand
CCTTCGCCGGGGTGGTATAAAGGGCGATCCAGAAGCGCTCGATACGCCCCCCTTACCGCGACGCCATCTGCATCCCGGGCTTGCGCAACCACTGCGCCATCGCGTCGCCCGCACCCTGGCGGACGAAGCACGCCCCACCCTTGGCGCGGTACTGGCGACACATGGAGTTCGCCGCCGACCGGCTGAACCCGCCGACCGAGAGGCGGTAGAAATCCTCGCCGTTCGCCTTGAACGTCATGCCGTTCGGCGAATGCCCAGCGAGCATCGCAAACCGGCGCGAGGCGCGACCCCAGGCGTCCCTGGCCACGCCCGCGCTCTCGAACGCGCCGAGCTGGACATACCAGCGGCCCGTCGCCGGTGCCTTCACTTCATAGGCCGCGGTTGCCATGCCGCGTCCGTTCGACGCGAGGATAGATGCAAGCTTGATCGGACCATTCCCCGGGCGAAGCATCATCGTCGGCAGCGCCTGGACGACCTCCTGCCGCGGGCCGAACGACACCTTGGAGAACCCAGCAGCTGGTGCCGAGGCGACCTCGACCGGTACGGCGTCGGTCTGCGGAGCGACCGGCTCCGCCGCCGCCAAGGCTTGCCCGGGAACACCCGGCACGACCTGCGCCGGCGCGTTCAGCGCCAGCGCGACCGGCTGGCCGGCGTCCGCCACCGCCCGCACGCCGAGCAGGCTCGCCACCTGATCCGACGCGGTCGCCGGCTGTGCGAACAGCGCCCATTGCGCGAGCCGTGCGTCGACATCGGCCGGCGCCATGTCCGCCGCGGCGACCACGCGCGCCTCCTGCCAGCGGCCCGCCAGCGCGAAACTCAGCGCCAGATTCTGCCGGACCTTCGCATTCGTCTCGGGCGACCGCGCGACCTCGGTCAGCAGCGCGATCCCGCCCGCCGTATCCCCCGCCAGCGACAAGGCCAGCCCACGATCGGGCGCCGGGATGATCGCCGCGTGCGCCGCCAGCGTCTGCCGGGCCGCCTGCCAATCGCCCGTCGCGACCTGCGCCAGCGCGAGGTTCAGCGCCGCCTTGCCGTTGGTCGGCGACAGCTGGAGCGTATCCGCGAACGCGCGCGAGGCCGACGTGAAACGCCCGCCCTGCAGATAGCTCTGGCCGAGCAGCATGCGGTATTCGGCCGACTGCGGCATCAGCGCCACCGCACCCTCCGCATAGCCGATCGCCACCGGTCCCTCGTGCCGGGCGAGCGCGGTCTGCGCCTTGCCGGCATTCCTCGCCGCGCCTTTGGCCGCCAACGCGCCGCTGAGGTCGCTCGCCGAGGCGATGCTACCGCCATTGGCCGCACAGCCGACCATCGTACCGCCGAGCAGGAGGGCGGAGATGCCGCCGAGGAGAAGTGCGCGCGTGTTCATCGGGATAATCCCTGTTTCAACGTTTTGACGTAGTCGGCGGCAGCTGCGCGACGAGCGCATCCACCTCCGGTACCGTGTGTAGAAAAGCGTCGAGCGCCTGCGTGACGAGCTGTTGCGACGAACGGCCGGTGACGGCACTCGCCAGCCGCAGCCGGAGATGCCGGTCGGTATCGAGACGAAGCGTGAAGGCGGCCTTTGCCCCCCCGGTTTTGGCCAACGTCTCGCGCCCGATCCGCGTGGCGGTCGCCTTCGATACGGGTGCGACCGGCCGTTCGATCTCGACCTTCAGGGCTTCCCGATCAACCAAGACCTGGGGCTGCGGACCGCCCATGTCGTTCCAGCCGAGATCGTCGAGCGCGTCTGCTGGCGGGGCGTCGAGATCCTGCTGACGCATCGCCGGGCGCGCGGTGCCTTTGCGCGCCAGCAGCGAGGACGTGAGCGACGGGAGTGGTCCGGGCCGTGCCATGGCGTCAGCCGATGACCCGGCGGCCGAAGCCCCCAGCGGCGGGACGCTGGCCGACCGCAGTCGGGACGCTGAACACGGTACGGCGGAAATTCTTCTCGAGCCGGTCGCAGACATAGGTCCACAGCGCTTCGATCTCGACGGTCGACTTGCTCCTGGGGTCGAGCTCCATGACCGTTCGTCCGTCGATCATCGAGACGGCGAAGTCGGTACGCTGGTGGACGATCACCGGCGCGACCGTCCCGTGCTGCGACAGCGCGAGCGTCGCGTCGGCGGTGATCCGCGCTTTGGGCGTCGCTGCGTTGACGACGAAGATCAGCGGCTTGCCGGCGCGTGCGCACATGTCGACGGTGGCGCCGACCGCACGCAGATCGTGCGGGCTCGGCCGGGTCGGCACCACGATCAGTTCGGCGACCTGGATCACGCTCTGGATCGCCATCGTGATTGCGGGCGGGGTATCGATCATCGCCAGCTTGAAGCCCTGCTGGCGGAGAATCTCGAGATCGGCGGCCAGGCGCGACACGGTGGTCTGCGCGAAGGCCGGCTCCTCGGCGGTGCGTTCGTTCCACCAGTCAGACAGCGAGCCCTGCGGATCGATGTCGATCAGTACCACCGGACCATGGCCGGCACGCTCCGCCTGGACGGCGAGATGACCCGTCAAGGTCGTCTTCCCCGATCCTCCCTTCTGCGATGCGAACGCTAGAACGCGCATAAGTCCCCGACCCCCAGTAATCGCGGATGGCGTGCCATGTGGACGTCTAAGAAGCGGTTAACGCAGCGTCATAATGGGTGTGGATCGAACGATATCGGCCGGAAAATACTGAATTGGCCGGAAAGCATCCGCGCGCCCTTTGCCTTGCGCGACGATCGGCGGCATGGTGGCGACGAGACGATATGAGGTAGAGCGATGACGGTTGGGCGTAAGCTTCTGGTGGGTGCGATCGCACTGAGCGGCGTGCTCGCCGCCGTCCCCGCTTATGCCGATGTGAAGGCCGGCGTCGACGCCTGGGGCAAGGGCGATTACACGCGCGCCGTCGGCGAATGGCGGCCGCTCGCGATCGCCGGCGATCCCGACGCACAGTTCAACCTCGCCCAGGCGTACAAGCTGGGGCGCGGCGTCCCACTCGATCCCGGTCTTGCCGAGAGCTGGTTCCGCAAGGCGGCGCTCCAGGGGCATCTCCAGGCGGGCGACAATTACGGGCTTGCGCTGTTCCAGTTGGGAAAGAAGACCGACGCGCTACCTTGGCTCGAAAAGTCCGCCGCACGTGGCGAGCCGCGCACGCAGCTGGTGCTGGGGACGATGCTGTTCAACGGCGACGGCGTGCCGCGCGATTTCCCCCGCGCCTATGCGCTAATGACGCGCGCGTCCGCATCCGGGTTGCAGTCCGCCTCGCAGACGCTGGCGCAGATGGACCAGTATATCTCGCCCGCCGACCGCGAGAAGGGCACCGCGCTGGCACAGAAATATGCGTTGCAGGCGACGCCCGCCGCGCCGTCGCGCTCGACCGTCGGAGGGAACAGCGCGCGGGTCGACGTGCCGGCATCGCGGGTGGCCGAGACGCCGCAGCCTACCCGCCTGCCGCCGAGTTCGCCCCCTGCCCGCGTTCCCGCGCCGACGCGCGAGCCTGCGCCCACGCCGACGACCCCGAAACCGGCGCCGGTGAAGGCGGTTGCCTCGAAACCCGCGCCCGTCAAGGCGACCGGGAAGTGGCGGGTGCAGCTCGGCGCGTTCCGCGACCAAGGCAATGCCGAGACACAGTGGAACACGGTGCGCGGCAGGCTTCGTGGTGCGCAGCCCTTCTATACGAAGGCGGGCAGCGTGACGCGGCTTCAGGCCGGTGGGTTCGCATCGAAGGCGGACGCGACGCGCGCCTGCTCGGCCGCACGTGTGCCCTGCGTGGTCGTCGCGCCCTGACTTGATAGGCTCGAACGCGGCGATACGCATGACGATACTCGTGACGGGGATGTGCGAATGATCCTGCTGAGCTTGGCACTGGTATCCGCGTCGCCGACCTGCACCGAGATCAGGCAGCAATGCCGTGCGTGCCCGACCGAGGGTAGCGTCAAGGGATGCTCGACGGTCGGCATCGCCTGCCAGCCGACCCGTCGTATCTGCGCGCCAGCGGCGCCGACGAACATCGCGACCCGCCCGGCCCCCCGCCCGGACCGGGGGGTGGACGAAAAACCCCGCTAAAACGGCGCCTCCTGCCTCTGCGCACGAGCAACATCGCGCGGCAGGGATCGAAATAGCCGGACCGGTCGTTTCGTTTCGACATCGACCGGGAGCTAGATGCATGATTTCGAAGACCTTGGCGCTGGCATTTGCTGGCGCAACGCTGTTGGCCGCGTGTTCTGGCGAACAGCCTGTAACGACCAATACCGATATGATGACCGAAAACGGCGTGTCGTTGCGCAACCTTGCCGAGACCGACGTGGCCGTACCCAAACCCGAGCAACTGACCGTCAAGGGGCGGCTGATCCCGACCCCGTCCGACCCGACCTCGCGCCATTTCCTGTTGCGCGAGCGCAAAGCCGTCGGCGGCACGATCATCGCGATCCTGCGGCAGGAGCATGCGGGCAAGATCGCCTATGCGCGGACCGAAACCGATTGCGCCAACCGCCTGTTCCACGTGCTGGGCGTCGGCCCGAATCGCGCGCTGGTCGAGACCAACATCGCGCATGACGGCCCGCTGCGGCCGATCAAGGGGCTGCCGTTACGTGAGGAACTGGCGACGTATGTGTGTGCGGCGAGCGGGACGCCGCTGGCGAAGGGCTGACCTTCACTTCTGCGCCCCTCCCTGGAAGGGAAGGGTTGGGGGTGGGTCGGCCAGCTTCAGTCACTGGGGTTTGGACATGCGGAAGCCGACCCACCCCCTGCCCCTCCCTTTCAGGGAGGGGTGAAGGCTCTAGTCCAGCACCCAGTCACGGCGCGCTATACCCTGCGCGTAGAGGAGCGCAGTCAGGTCGCCATGATCCACGCGCGCAGCCGCAGCCGCCGCGACGACCGGCTTGGCGTGATACGCCACCCCAAGTCCCGCCGCCTCGATCATCGCCAGATCGTTCGCGCCGTCACCGACCGCGAGCGACTCCTCGACGGTGATCCCTCGCTCGGCGATTGCCGCCCGCAGCGTCGTCAGCTTCGTGTTCGACCCGACGATCGGCTTGGTCACAGTCCCCGTCAGCATCCCGCCGTCGATCTCCAGTGGGTTGGCGATTGCGCGATCGAAGCCGATCTGCTTTGCGACCGGCTCCGCGAAGCGGGTGAAGCCGCCTGATACCAGCACCGCCAGTGCCCCCCGCGCGCGCATCGTCCGCACCAGGGCCTTGGCGCCGGGCATGATCGTCACCCGCTCGGCAAGACAGCGTTCGATGTCGCTCTCGGCCAAGCCCTTCAGCAGCGCCACCCGCGCATCCAGCGCCGCCTCGAAATCGAGTTCGCCGCGCATCGCGCGTTCGGTGATCTCGGCGATCTGTGGCTTGATCCCGGCGTAATCGGCGAGTTCGTCGATGCATTCGACGGTGATCATGGTGGAATCCATGTCGGCGACCAGCAGCTTCTTGGTGCGCGTCAGGCTGGACTGCACGACCACGTCCGCCCCGGCGAAAGCGCCCTCAAGCGCGACGCGCGCCGCATCCGGCGCCATCCCGAAGATCAGGTCGGCCGCGTCACCCTCGTCGATCCAGCCGCTTGCGCCCGGTGCGCAGCCGGCGTCGCGCAGGCGGTCCATCGCGGTCGAAATATCGCCTGCGGTCAGCGTGCCCGAGGCTATAAGCGTTGCCGTGAACATGAATAATCTCCCGAAGGTCGCGCTCATCGCAGGGCCGACCGCGAGCGGCAAGTCCGCGCTCGCGCTCGCCATTGCCGACGCCCATGACGGCGTCGTCATCAACGCCGACTCCGCGCAGGTCTATGCCGACCTCCGCATCCTCACCGCGCGGCCTTCGCCGGAAGAAGAGGCCAGTGCCCCGCACAAACTGTTCGGCCATGTCGACGCCGCCGACGCCACCTACTCCGCCGCGCGTTGGGCCGCCGAAGCGATGCAGGCGATCCG
>JAJNQF010000220.1 GCA_021154945.1 Sphingomonas sp. | reverse complement strand
CCCTCCCTTCCAGGGAGGGGAGACGTAAGAAAAAGGGGACGTCAGGCGGCGGCTAGTTCGAAATCCTTGAAGCGTTCTCGTAGGGCGGTTTTGAGGAGCTTCCCCGTCGCCGTATGCGGCAGGTCTTCCACGAAAACGATCGCGTCGGGGAGCCACCATTTGGCGACGTGCTTCGCTAGGTGCTCGCGGATCTCGGCTTCACCGACCTTGCTGCCGGGTTTTCGGACCACCACCAGCAGCGGGCGCTCGTCCCATTTGGGATGATGCACGCCGATCGCCGCTGCCTCCGCAACCCCCGGACAGCCCACCGCGGCGTTCTCCAGGTCGACCGAGCTGATCCATTCGCCGCCGGA
Organism: Sphingomonas sp.; assembly: GCA_021154945.1. Taxonomy (GTDB): domain Bacteria; phylum Pseudomonadota; class Alphaproteobacteria; order Sphingomonadales; family Sphingomonadaceae; genus Sphingomonas. The sequence goes on along the minus strand of JAJNQF010000220.1, from coordinate 3,796 downwards.
CTTGATGACGTCCTTCGAGCGATCGGTGATCTGCATCGTGCCGTCGGCGTGGAGCATCGCGACGTCGCCGGTGTCGAACCAGCCTTCCGCGTCGACCGCGTCCTCGTCGGCGCCGAAATAGCGTTGGACGACCCAGGGGCCCCTCACCTGCAACCGGCCGGCGATCGAGCCGTCGCGGGGGAGGACCACGCCTTCGTCGTCGATGATGCGGAGTTCGATGCCGAACGGGACGCTGCCCTGTTTGGTAACGAGATCGAGCCTCTCGTCGTGCGTCATGTCGTCCCAGTGTGGCGGGGCGAAGCCGGCGGTGCCGATCGGCGAGGTCTCGGTCATGCCCCAGAGGTGCTTGACGCTGGCCCCCATCGCCATGATCCGGTCGATCATCGCGCGCGGCGCCGCCGAGCCGCCGATCGTGACGAGCTTCAGGTGGCGCGGGGCATCGCCGGATGCCTCCATGTGGCCGAACATCGCCAGCCATACGGTCGGCACGCCGGCGGAATGCGTGACCTTCTCGTCGTTCATCAGGCGGCACAGCACGGCGGGATCGTTGACCGCGGAATAGACGACCTTCGCCCCCGAGAGCGCGCACGCGAACGGCAGGCCCCAGGCGGCGGCGTGGAACATCGGCACGACCGGGAGCACCACGGCGTTCGGAGACAGATCGAACACCCACGGCGCGACCTCGGCCATGGCGTGGATCATCGTCGAGCGGTGCGTGTAGAGCACGCCCTTCGGATTGCCGGTGGTGCCGCTGGTGTAGCAGAGCATGCAGGGCTCGCGTTCGGGGCCTTCGACCCACTCATAGCCGCCGTCCTCGGCGTCGAGGAGCGCCTGGAAGCCGTCGGGGCCGAGATCGTCGAAGCAGATGAAGTGGCGGACACTGGTCCATTGGCCGCGGAGGCGATCGACGAGCGGCTGGAACGCCTTGTCGTAGAGCATCACGCGGTCTTCGGCGTGGTTGGCGATGTAGACGAGCTGTTCGTCGAACAGGCGCGGGTTGATCGTGTGGATCACGCCGCCCATGCCGATCGTGCCGTACCAGGCGACGAGGTGATGCGCGTGGTTCATCGCCAGCGTCGCGACCCGGTCGCCGGAAGCTACGCCGAGCTTTTCGAGTGCTTGCGCGAGTTTGCGGGCGTCGCGGGAGATGCCGGCCCAGTTGGTGCGGGTCTCGCGGCCGTCGGCCCAGTAGCTGACGAGTTCCCTTGCGCCGTGTTCGCGTGCCGCGTGATCTATCAGGCGGGGAACACGAAGCTCGAAATCCTGCATTCCACCCAACATTCGCGCTCTCCCAAGCTGTTATCCGACCAGAGCGAGCCTCGTTTCCGAGGTCTTCATCTCCACCTTGGCGACACCGTGCAACGACTCGATGTGCTCGACAAGCTCTCCGTCGAGCAGGAAGTCGCGGCCGAGCAGGATGCAGACCTCGCCATCGGGGAGTTGCGCGCGGACGCGGACCTCGCCGCGGGCGCCGCGGTGCTCGGCGAGCAGTGAGGCCAGGCCGGCGAACGCACTCATGTCCGAGATCGTCACGACGACCTGGAAGCGCGCGAGGTTGGCGAGGCCTTCGAACGGCTGGATGCGCTTGATGCTGACACGCGGCGTGTCCTCGCCGGGCTTGCGGTCGAGCTCGACGGTGATCAGGCCGCAGCCGCCGGCCTTTGCCGCCTCTTCGAGATCGCGCGAAACCTGCTCGTCGAAGCAAGTTGCCATGAACTGGCCGCTGGCGTCCGAGCATTGCGCCATCATGAAGCGCTTGCCGCGCGCGGAGGTGCGGTAGCGCGCGTCCTCGACCAGCACCGCCATCGTCGCGCCGGCGCGGCTGCCGTCGTCGGGGATGTTGAGCTCCGACAGCGCGGTGTAGGCGCGGGCGCCGTGGCTGTTGGCGATGTGGCGGTGGCGGTCGACCGGGTGCGCGGAGAAGTAGAAGCCGAACGCTTCCTTTTCCTGGTCCATGCGCTGGCTGAGCGTCCAGCGGACCGAGGGGGGGAGCTTGATCGCGTCGCCTGCGGGTTCCGCGTCGCCGAACAGGCCGCCCTGCCCGCTGGTCTTCTGTTCGTGCGTGCGGGCGGCGATCGCAAGGATGGTTTCGGCGGTGGCGTGGATGCCGGCGCGGTTGGGCTCGAACGAATCGAAGGCGCCGGCGGCGGCGAGCGTTTCGAGCTGGCGCTTGTTGAGGAGGCGCGGGTCGACCCGCTTGGCGAGGTCGTCGAGGCCGGCGAACGGGCCGTTCTGGACGCGCTCGACGATGAGCTTCTCCATTGCGCCTTCGCCGACGCTTTTCAGGGCGCCTAGGGCATAACGGACGGCAAGGTTGTTTCCCCGCGAAGGCGGGGACCCAGTCTGGGCACCCGCCTTCGCGGGTGAACATTCTGCTGGTTGGACGTCAGCATCCGCCAAGACCTCGACATCGAACTCGGCTTGGCTCGCGTTGATGCACGGCGGCAGCGCAGTGATCCCGAGGCGGCGCATGTCGTCGGTGAAGATCGCCAGCTTGTCGGTCTGGTGCAGGTCGTAGCACATCGAGGCGGCGAAGAATTCGTGCGGGTGGTGCGCTTTCAGCCACGCGGTCTGGTAGGCGAGCAGCGCGTAGGCGGCGGCGTGGCTCTTGTTGAACCCGTAGCCGGCGAACTTGTCGATCAAGTCGAACAGCGCGTTCGCCTCGGCCTTCTTGATGCCGTTGACGGTCAGGCAGCCCTCGACGAAGCCCGCGCGCTGCGCGTCCATCTCGGCCTTCACTTTCTTGCCCATCGCGCGGCGCAGCAGATCGGCGCCGCCGAGCGAGAAGCCGGCGAGGACCTGCGCGGCCTGCATGACCTGCTCCTGGTACACGAAGATCCCGTAGGTTTCGGATAGGATCGGTTCGAGCAGCGGGTGTGGATAGTCGATCGCCTCGGTGCCGTTCTTGCGGCGGCCGAACGACGGGATATTGTCCATCGGGCCCGGTCGATACAGCGACACGAGCGCGATGATGTCGCCGAAATTGGACGGGCGGACCGCGGACAGCGTGCGGCGCATGCCCTCCGACTCGAGCTGGAACACGCCGACCGTGTCGCCCTTTTGCAGGAGCGCATAGACGCCCACATCATCCCATTCGAGCGCGTCGAGGTCGACGACGATGCCGCGCTTGGCGAGCAGTTGCACCGCCTTCTGGAGCACCGACAGCGTCTTGAGCCCGAGGAAATCGAACTTCACGAGGCCCGCGCCCTCGACATATTTCATGTCGAACTGCGTGACGGGCATGTCGGAGCGCGGATCGCGGTAGAGCGGCACGAGCTGGGCCAAGGGCCGGTCGCCGATCACCACGCCGGCAGCGTGCGTCGACGAGTGGCGCGGCAGGCCTTCCAGCTTCATCGCCAGATCGAGCAGCTTCCGCACGCCATTGTCGTTGGCGTACTCCTTCGCGAGCTCGCCGACGCCGTTGAGCGCGCGCTCCAGCGTCCAGGGGTCGGTCGGGTGGTTGGGGACGAGTTTCGCGAGACGATCAATCTGGCCGTAGCTCATCTGCAGCACGCGGCCGGTGTCCTTCAGCACCGCGCGCGCCTTCAGCTTCCCGAAGGTGATGATCTGCGCGACCTGATCGCGGCCGTATTTCTCCTGGACGTAGCGGATCACCTCGCCGCGGCGGGTTTCGCAGAAATCGATGTCGAAATCGGGCATCGACACGCGTTCCGGGTTCAGGAAGCGCTCGAACAGCAGGCCAAGCTTGATCGGATCGAGATCGGTGATCGTCAGCGACCAGGCGACCACCGAGCCTGCGCCCGAACCACGGCCTGGGCCGACCGGGATGTCGTGG
>JAJNQF010000154.1 GCA_021154945.1 Sphingomonas sp. | reverse complement strand
CCTTCGCGGGAGAACAAGGTGGCGGGAGCGGCATCAATTATACCCCCTACTCCCGCTTCCCCCCACCAAACGGCATCTTCAGCGTAACCGCGCCGCCCTGTCCGCTTGCGCCAGGCAGTTCGGTACGAATGGCGTGCACATTCCCCGTGCCGCCCCCAGGCAATCGAAACGACAGTGGATCGCCGCGTGCAGGCTGGACCGGCTCGGCAAGTGTCCCAAGTCGCCGGTCGGTCGGTCGTACGCAGACGACGATCTCGCCATCGGGATCAGCCTGCACCGGACACGGCATCGTCGCGCGCGCCACGCGCTTGCGCAGTTCCGGCGGGAGCGGCGGCCCGGCTACCGCTTGCAGCAGGAGCAGGCCGACCAGCATCTAGAACCTCCGCGATACCCCCGCATACACCCGGGCATCGGGGGTATCATCGTTCAGCCCCGCCGCGCCGAGCATGTCGAACTGGAGATCGTCGCTCGCCATCCACGCCAGCGACAGCGCGGCGAGCGCCTGCGACGTATGCTTGTCCGGATCGTTGTCGCGCAACGCCTGCAACTCACCGGTCAGCGTGACGGCCTTCGACACCGCGACCGACAGGCCGGCTGTCGAACTATACGCCAGATGCCGGCCATTGCCGTCCTGGTCGACCGCCGCATCGATCTCCGGCGTCAGGTCGAGCGATACCGCGTCCGACAGTTCGTAGGTCAACGGCACGAGAAACCCCGCGCCCCAGTCGCCCGCGCCGATCGACGACCGGCCGACCGGCAGCGTCACGAACGGCAGCACCGATACCGACAGGTCAGAGCCGTCCGGGTGGTGGAGGTTCGCCTTCATCCCGAGCGAAACGTCGCCAACGCCGTTCACCGAATCGACCCCGGTCGAGTCGCGCATCCGGTCGTGCCCTAACGGCGTCCAGCCGATCCGCGCCTCGATCGTGTCGCTGACGCCGACGCGGACCAGCGTGTCGCCTAACAGGATGTTGTCCTCGCGCGAGCCCGGCTGGTCGTCGCGCGTCCAGTCGGCCAGCGACGTCTCGACGGAAATACGCCCCGGTGCGATCGTACAGGCGGGCGTATCGAGACCCGGCCGATCCGGGCAATATTCGCGTTCCTGCGCTGCCGCGGCCCCGAGAAGACTAGCTAGGGAAAGACCGGAAAGTGCGATGCCCAGCAGCAGTCGCTTCACCGTAACCGAACCCAGGTCGGCGCGTGGTCGCTGGCCTTTTCACGGCCGCGATATGCCTTGTCGACGCCCGCATCGACCATCCGGTCGGCGGCCTGCGGGCTGAGCAGCAGATGATCGATACGGAACCCGGCATCGCGCTGCCATGCGCCGGCCTGGTAATCCCAGAACGTCCAGACGCCACCCTTCGGGAATTGCGTGCGCAATGCGTCGGTCCAGCCCTGCGCGACGAGTGCGCGGTAATGCTCGCGGCTTTCGGGCTGCATCAGCGCATCGTCCTGCATCGCGCGGACCGAGTAGGTGTCGTCGTCATTGGCGATGACGTTGTAGTCGCCTGCGAGGATCGCCGGCTTTTCCTCGGCCAGCAGCATGCGTGCGCGCTCGGCGAGACGGTCCATCCAGCGCAGTTTATAGTCGAATTTCGGGCCCGGCTGCGGATTGCCGTTGGGGAGATACAGCGCAGCGACGATCAGGCCGTCGATTTCCGCCTCGATGTAACGGCTGTGCTCGTCCTCGGGTTCGCCTTCGAGACCGCGCTGGCGGACGACAGGCGTGCCGCTCTTTGCGAGGATCGCGACGCCGTTCCACGCCTTCTGGCCGTGCCAGACCGCGCCGTAGCCGACCGCTTCTATGTCCGCGATCGGGAAGGTGTCGTCGCTCGACTTGAGCTCCTGGAGGCAGACGATGTCGGGTTGTTCTTCGACGAGATACTCGATCAGCCGCGGCAACCGCGCTTTGATGCCGTTGACGTTGTACGTGACGATTTTCATGGGGCGGATCAGACCGAGAAGCTGGAGCCGCAGCCGCAACCCGACGCGGCATTGGGATTCTCGACCTTGAATGCGGCGCCGGCGAGCGATTCGACGTAATCGACCGCACAACCGCGGACGAGATCGATGCTGATGCTGTCAACGACGAGCTTTACGCCGTCATGCTCGGCGATGACGTCGTCGGACTCGACCGTGTCGGCGAACCCGAATTTATACTGGAACCCGGAACAGCCACCGCCATCGACCGAGAGCCGGAGGATGGCCGGCTTCCCCTGTTTGACGGCGATCGCCGCGACGCGCGCCGCAGCGGAGGGGGTGAGGATGATGTCGGGAGCCAGCGTTGCCATGGTTTGGAGATAGGGGGTCGAGTAACTTGCGGCAACCTCGCGGTTTGCGGGATCTGGGAAGCCGGCGGTGCTCTTTTGACCGGGTAGATCTGAAACCGGATAGATCGTTGGGGTATCGGTTGGTTCTTCTCCCCTCCCTGGAAGGGGGGGCGGGGGTGGGTCAGCTTCCGTATCGGCGAAAGGTTGCGTCAAAAGCTGGCCTACCCACCCCCAGCCCCTCCCTTTCAGGGAGGGGAGCCTCGTGTCCCAGTCAGCCCAGCGCTGCAGCTCAGTCCTGCGCGGCGGGGCCGCCCGTCGAAACGGGGATCGCTTTGACCGAGCGGTCCTGTGCCGCCAGCAGATAATCCGCGGTGGTCAGGAAGGGGATCGGGTTTACGGCGTGGCCGTCAATACGGACTTCATAGTGAAGATGCGGGCCGGTCGAGCGACCGGTCGAGCCCATCAGCGCGATCAGCTGGCCGCGGGTCACGCGGGTATTGTCGGCGACCAGGATCTTCGAAAGGTGACCGTAGCGGGTGGCGATACCCTTGCCGTGGTTCAGCTCGACCAGATTGCCGTAGCCGCCCTGGCGACCGGCGTGCGAGACGACACCGTCGGCGGTGGCGTAGATCGGCGTGCCGACCGGGCCCGGGATATCGACGCCTGCATGCATCGCCGCGGTCCCGCGGAACGGATCCGAGCGGATGCCGAAATTGCTGGTGAACGAGAGCGAGTGGACCGGCTGGACCGACGGGATCGCGATCACGCCCTGCTGCGTGGCGTCGAGCTTCTTCCAGGTCTGGAACAGCGTGCGGAACTGCGCGTCGGCGCGGAGATCGGCGGTGGCTTCCTCGGTGTTGGCGGCGATCATCGGACCACCCGTCGCAGCGCGGACATCGTGCGCCTGGCTTACGACCGTCTTGGCGGGCCCCCCGGCCTGCGCTGCTGCGGTCGAAGCGAACCCGGCGACACCCATCGTCGCGGCGATCGCATATTGCCCGATCGAAGAGAATTTACGCACCGCGAACACGGCCTTGAGGCGTGTCACGATGGCGGCAGCGGTAAAATCGACCATTGGTCCCCGACAAAAAAATGCAGGGCCGTTCGCCCAAGACGGACGGCTCCGAAACTCTGTCCTGACTCGCAGCCCCTCCGCGCACCAGACGAGTGGAGTTAGGCCGGATACCGCCGCGACGGGCAAGAGCGCGACCCCGTTCGCGCGGCGGAGCGGCAGGCTGATACGGCGAGTTGATGGAATCACCCGCCTGGCGCAGGGAACGATCGCGGAACGTCGCCGATGGCCAACGGAATATCCGCGAATCTCCGCCCGTTACCGTCAGCAGTTCAGAGCGCCTTTGCGGCTGCCAGCACGGCCTCGGCATGGCCCGGCACGCGGACCTTGCGCCACGCTTTCACCAGCGTGCCGTCGGCGCCGAACAGGAACGTCGCGCGCTCGATCCCCATGTATTTCTTGCCGTACATCGCTTTCTCGACCCAGACGCCAAATGCCTCGCAGGCGACTCCGTCGACATCGCTGGCGAGTCGTACGGTAAGCGCGTGCTTGGCGCTGAATTTCGCGTGGGAGGCGGGCGTATCCTTCGAGATGCCGACGACCTTCACCCCCGCCGCGTCGAACGCGTCGGCGAGCGCGGAAAAGTCCTTCGCCTCGGTGGTGCAGCCCGACGTGTCGTCCTTCGGATAGAAATACACCACGAGCGGCGTGCCGAGACTGGCCAGCGACACGGCTGCCTCGTTGCCCGCATCGTCAATCGTGACCGTCACGTCCGGAATCTTCGACCCTTCATCCATCCTGCTCTCCCGTCACTTGCGCCCAGAACCGGCGGACTTCCTGCCGCGTCGATTCGAGCGTGGCAACCACCGCCGGCCAATCCGCGACCCCGATCGCGCGCGCGATCAGCGCTTCGGTGGCGTGGCCCGGCGGCGCGGCATCGGGCGCGACGAGGCGGAGCGTGACCAGCAACCGGGTCAGCACGTCGTGCGCGGCGCGCAACGTGGGCGGGACGAGGCCTTCGGTCGCCAGCCGATCGATCGCGGTACCGAGATTGGGGTCGAAGCCGGCGCGGTTGACGAGCTGAACGACGTGCACTGCGAACTCCAGGTCGACGAGGCCGCCGGGGAGGAGCTTGGCATCGAGCGGTCCCTTGGGCGGCTTGTGCGCCGCCATGTCCGCACGCATCGACTTCGCCTCGGCGACCACGTCGCGGGTCGGGCGATCGCCTTCGAGCACGCCGCGCACGATGTCAGTCACCGCGGCGCGCGCGTCCGGCGACCCGAACACCGGCCGCGCCCGGGTGAGCGCCATATGCTCCCACGTCCACGCATCCTCGCGCTGGTAGCGGGCGAAACTGTCGAGCGTGACGACCAGCGGCCCCTGCCCGCCCGACGGCCGCAACCGCGTGTCGATCTGGTAGAGCGGGCCTGCGGCCGTCGCGACCGACAGCGCCGCCGTCACGCGCTGCGCGAGGCGGTTGTAGTACAGGGTCGCGCCGAGCGGCTTCGGGCCATCCGACTCTGCCGCGAAGTCGCCCGTAAACAGATAGATCAGGTCGAGATCGGACGCGTGCGTAAGCATCGCGCCGCCCATCCGCCCGAGCGCGAGGATGACGAGTTCGCTGCCCGGCACGATCCCGTGCGCCTTAGCGAACTCGTCGATCGTCGCGCGCGCGAGCACGCCGATCGCCGCCTCCGCAACCCGCGCATAGCCCGCGGCGACGTGCAGCGGATCGGACGCGCCTGCGACGATTTGCGCCCCGAGCGCGAACCGCAGCTCGCCGACGACCCGGCGGACATGATCGAGCCGCGCCTGGTAGTCGCCCCCGACCTCGCCCGCGCGCATCGCCGCCTCCAGCGCCGCGATATCGCCGACCGGTTCGAACGCGGTCGCGTCGATCAGCCCGTCGAGCAGATCCGGGCGCCGACCGAGATCGTCGGCAAGCGTCGGCGCATGGCTGAGGATCGCGGCAAGCAACGTCGCCAGCCCCGGCCGCGCCTCCAGCAGGCGGAAGATGTTGATCGCGCTCGGCAGGCGTTCGAGTAGCGCATCTAGCCTGAGCAACGCCGCCTGAGGCACCGGCGCGGTCGCGAACGCCGTGACGAGAGTCGGCAGCACCGCCTCCAGCGCCTCGCGCGCAGCCGGACTGCGCAGCGCCGGATACGCCCCGCCCCGCCACGCCTCGATCCGGCGGCGTGCTGGCTCGGGCTCGTCGAACCCGGCAGCGGCGAGATCGGTCTCGAGCGTCACCGCGTCGTGCGAGAAAGCGGGGCGCGCGGTGTCGTCGAGCGCATCGTAGATCCGGCCGGTCGCCGCCACCCGCGGGGCGAGCAACGCCAACAGCGCGCCGGCATCCTCCAGCCCGTGCAGCTTGGCCACGCGGTCGAGCGCCTCCCCGGTCGGCAGCGCGTGCGTCTGGCGATCGTCGATCATCTGCACGCGGTGTTCGATCGTCCGCAGCAGCGTGTAGCCGTCGATCAGCGCCCGCGACTCGTCGGTGCCGATCCAGCCGGCGTCCGCCAGTCGCGCGAGCGCGTCGCGGGTCGCCGGCGCGCGGACGCTGCGATCGCGCCCGCCGTGGATCAATTGGTGGATCTGCGCGAAGAACTCCGCCTCGCGGATGCCGCCACGGCCACGCTTCAGGTCATAGCCGGGACCGAACGCCTGCCCCTGCGAATGGTGATCCCGGATCCGCGCGGAGATGCCGCGTATCTCGCCGATGGCGCCGAAATCGAGCGCGCGCCGCCACACGAACGGCCGGATCGCATCGAGAAACCGCTGGCCGAGCGCGATATCGCCCGCCGCCGCGCGGGCGCGAATGAACGCGGCGCGCTCCCACGGCAGCGCCTGCGCCTCGTAATAGCCGATCGCCGCCTCCACCGGCAGGACGATCGGCGTGATCTCGGGCGAGGGTCGCAAGCGCAGATCGACCCGCAGGACATAGCCGTCGCCGTCGCGCGCCTGGAGCAGCTCGACGACGCGCTTGCCGATCCGCACCGCCGCCTGCTCGGGCTCCTCGCGCGGTTTCAGGGGCAGGGTCGCCGGATCGAACAGCAGGATCGGATCGATGTCCGACGAATAATTGAGTTCGCCGCTGCCCTGCTTGCCGAGCGCGATCGCGGTGAAGCCGAGCGGCTCGGCGCCGGGCGTCCGCTCCTCGATCGCGGTACGGATGGCGGTGTCGAGCGCATGGTCGGCGAACCGGGTCAGCGCGCCCGTCACCGCGGTCAGATCGAGCACCCCTGCGAGATCGCCGATCGCGACGTTCAGCGCCATCGCCCGCCGCTCGAGCCTGAGCCGTTTTGCAACCGGCATGTCTGGGGTCGCGCTGGATGCGCACAGATCGAGCTGTCCTTGCGCAAGCGCCTGCGCAAGGACGGGCTCGCGGTCTAGAATCATGGCGAGAAAGGGCGACCAAAGACGTGCTCGGCCCAGCGCGTCGTTTATCGCATGTTCAGATTCGAAATCGTGCATGCTTCGCTACTATAGAAAGTAACGATGTCTTGACATGGGGAAGCAACGAAACCCGCAATCGACCGTTCTAACGTGCATGACTTACGCACTACACATGATTTGCGGTGACAAGAACGGGCGACAGACCGTTCGCGGGCCTCGTGTGACCGACGTTATAGGCTATGCACTCCGTGGCGCATTCGATGAGCCGCGCGGCCTGCCGGACGATATGGTGCGGATGCTGCAACAGATGGACCGCGTTCGGCACTGATCGCGCCGACAGATTGAATGGGATAATCCGAACCGGGATCAACGACCCCGGCTGAGTTCCTCGACATCGCCCATGATCGAGTCGAGCGCAGTCTTGCTCGTATCGGTTTCGTGATCGCGCCGTGACGGCAACGAGCCGTCGGTCAGGATCGTTTCCAGCGCGACACGGCCACGTGCAACCCGGCTCTTGATCGTGCCGACTGCCACGTTGCAAATCTCCGCTGCCTCTTCATACGCGAAACCACCGGCACCGACGAGGATCAGCGCCTCGCGCTGCGGTTGCGGCAGATGCATGAGTGCACGCTGCATGTCGCCCAGTTCGACATGACGATCCTGGCTCGCCGGGGCAGCAAGAATGCGATCCGCGACCAGATCGTCCCACTCGCCCTTGAAGCGCGCACGACGCATCTGCGAGAGATACAGGTTGCGCAGGATGATGAAGGTCCATGCACGCATGTTGGTGCCGGCCTGGAAGCGCAGACGCGCGGCCCATGCCTTCAACAGCGTCTCCTGCACCAGATCGTCCGCGAGATCGCGGCTGCCCGACAGCGAGCGGCCGAACGCACGGAGATGCGGGATCACCTGGGCAAGCTGAACCTTGAACTCGGCATCCGACAGCGAGACGTGCTCGACCGGTACGACGACCTCGTCGATCTCATCATCGGTGTCTGCACGCGGCGCAGGCTGGGTCATGGTAATCCAATCAATCCCGATAAAACTGCCGAGCGGAGCGACAGACATAGACGCAGGTTACCAGCATTGCCAGTGACCTACGCAAAATTCAGATTAGCGGAGAACGAGAAATCCGAAGATCACGATGACCAAAACCAGCGAGATCGCCAGTATATATCGGGTCATGTGAGGGGTGGATCCCGCTCTCGCGTCATCGGTCTCGATATGGATCGGTTCGTTTGGATCAGCCATGACCCCTAAACCATCGAGAACCGTTTTGGGTCCGTAACCGTCTGGCGAAAACGGACCCGATACTCGGTGACGATCAGGCAGTCGGAACAGTTGCCTGGTCGAAGAACAACGCCTGGCTGATGGCAGCCTTGACGGTCGAACGCTGGAACGGCTTGGTGATCAGGAACGTCGGCTCGGGCCGCTCGCCGGTCAGCAGGCGCTCGGGGAACGCGGTGATGAAGATCACCGGGACCTCGAACTCGGCCAGGATGTCCTTGACCGCGTCGATGCCCGAGCTGTCATCGGCGAGCTGGATGTCGGCGAGCACGAGGCCCGGCCGCGTTTCCATCGCCAGCGCGACCGCTTCGTCGCGGGTGACCGCAACGCCCGTGACGTCGTGGCCGAGATCGCGGACGATCGTCTCGATATCCATCGCGATGATCGGCTCGTCCTCGATGATCAGGACCTTGGCGCGGGTCTGGTTCTCGATTTCCGACAGTGCATCGGCGACGAGGTCGTCGACTTCGCTCGCGTCGACTTCGATCAGGTATGCCGCGTCCTCGGGCGTGAAGCCCTCCATCGCGGTCAGCAACAGGGCCTGACGCGACAGCGGCGTCATCCGTGCGAGACGCGCGCGAGCCACGGCTTCATGGCCCTCGGCCTCGCCGAAACCCTCGTCGCCGACCTCGTCGAAATTCGCCGAGTTCCAGATCGCCTGGAACATCCGGTACAGGCCGAGACGCGGATCGACGTCGCGCGGAAATTCTTCCGGTGCGGCGACGATCGCCTCCAAGGTAGCGCGCACATATTTGTCGCCATGCATCTGGCTGCCGGTCAGGGCCCGGCCATAGCGCCGCAAAAAGGGAAGGTGCGGTGCGAGTTGCTGTCCTAAAGACATGGGTAACGAATACTCCCTGATCCTGTGCGGCCCCTCATGTGTCGGGCGGCTCGCGTCATTGCAATGGCATCGGTCGAAAATGCTACCGGTCCGTCCGTTCCGGGTGCATCATTGCCCGGCGAGCGAACGGAATGACACGGGAATGCGGATTTTTCGGTCGAACGTGGAACTATCGAGATGCTATTTGGTTTCACGAGCATCTTTTCGCGAGTGTGCAGCCTGATGCCCGAGGGTCCAGCCATACTCATCGTCATCTGATTGGTTTGCGTCGTGCAGGGGGAAGTTTTGAGTTTGGGCCACGACACGGAGAAGACAGTGCCTGCAACGAAGCCCCCGAAGATCCAGAACAAGGATCAGCAAATGGGCTCGGCGCTGCGCTCGGTTTATCAGAAGACCGTCGACGAGGTTATCCCCGACGACCTGCTCGATCTCCTCGGTAAGCTAGACTGACGGCGGGCCGCATGGCCTCGCCACCCGATACGAACCCGACACTGCAGGCAGACACCGTGGCCGAACGCCGTTTCATCTCGGCGATGGGTCGCCTGCCGACCGGTGCCAAGCTTTTCCTGATCATCAGCGCTGCGCTCCTGCCGCTGGCGCTGATCGCGGTCTTCGCGACCTTGCAGACCACCCGCCTCGCGGATGCCGAGGCACGCGCACGCCTGCGGGTCACGGCGAACGAGAGTGCGCGCGCGATCGCGATCGAACTCGTCGGCGACATGACGGCCTTGCGGGTCGCGGTGAATGCGCTCGGCACCGATCCCGCCGACGCCCCCAGCTGCGCCCGCGCGCAGGGCGTGTTCGCCCAGCAATCCTCGGCCGGCACCCGCTTCATCATCACCGATCGCAAGGGCAACGTCCTGTGCGGCGTCCCGTTGCCCAATCCGGTCACGCTGCGGCAGGACGACATGCCCATCGCCGCCGCGATCGTCCCTGACAACGGCCTGCTGCTCGCGATCTCCGGCCCCGGCGGCGATACCTCCGCCCGCGCCTATTTCCCGCGGCCCTTCCTCGAGAAGATCGGGCAGCCATCGACCCGCGCATCGGCGTTCAGCAGCGCGATCGTCCTCGACGAGGATTCGCTGCATCTGGAGACGATTCCGGACGAACGCCCGCTCGATCGCATGGAGACGATGCGGACCGAGCTCGGCGTCGCGGGCCTTGCCCTGCGCACCAGCATCCGCAGCGCGCCCGTCACGTCGTCGCTGATCGTCGCAATGCTGCTGCCGTTGCTGATGTGGATCGCCGCGGCGAGCATCGCGTGGTTCGTCGTCGACCGCCTGCTGATCCGCCCTCTCCGCCGCCTGCGCGGTGCGGTCGCCGCGTTCACGCCCGGAGAGGAACTCGACTTCGGTACCGTCCATACCCTGCCCGCGCAGGAGATCCGCGAGCTGGGCGAGACGTTCCAGGCGATCAGCCGCACCGTCGCGCTGCACGAGGCCGGGCTCGCCGAAGGATTGGTCCGCCAGACCAAGCTGACCCGAGAAGTTCACCACCGCGTGAAGAACAACCTCCAGGTCATCTCCAGCCTGATCAACTTCCACGCCCGCAGCGCGCCGAGTGCCGATGCGACCGCGGCCTATTCCTCGATCCAGCGCCGCGTCGATGCGCTCGCCGTCGTCCACCGCAATCACTTCGCCGAACTCGAGGAAAACCGCGGGCTCAACCTGCGGACGATGATCGGCGAACTCTCCGCCAACATCCGCGCGACGGCGTCCGATCGGTCGCACGGGCTGGGCATCACGCTCGATGTCGATCCGTATCTGGTCAACCAGGACGTCGCGGTCGCGATCGCCTTCCTCGTGACCGAGACGATCGAGCTGGCGATGACGTGCGATCCCGCCGCGCAGATCCGGATCGTCGTGAAGCCTGCCGACAAGCTCACCGACAAACCCGATCGCGCACTGTTGCGGGTCGTGTCGCGAGCCCTGGTCGAGAGCGATGCTCTGCGCGAGGCCGCCTCGCGCTACGGACGCGTGATGGAAGGCCTGTCGCGCCAGTTGCGCTCGCCACTCCACCATGATCCGCTGGTCGGGGCCTATGAGATCGCCGTCGCCATCACCGGTCGCGACTGACCGGGGAAGTATTGCGGTGTTTCATGCCGCGACGTTAACCAATTCAAATTAAACTCGGATTTTTAATCGAGATTCTCGAAAAACGCGGGAACCGACTTCGGCGGTCGCCGTTCTACACTTCGGATAGCGAATTTATGCCCCCCCGCTCTCGCTATCCAGAACACAGGCCCGGTAGCATCACCCTTCCCCCCCCCGGTGATGCTTCCGGGCCTTTATCGTTCGGAAGAGCGGCAGCTTCGCTTAGATGTGTGCCCCCCCCCTTAAGCGCCACAAATCGCACGCCTTCTGGTTTCGGCATCGGAACGAATGCGGCGCCCGAACATTTCACCTCCGGTGGCATTCAAGCCCTTCTTGGAGGAAGTATCATGCGTAAGTTGGTTGGACTGGCCGTCGTCGCAGGCGCGCTCATGGTTTCGGCATGCAACACCGTCGAGGGTGCAGGCAAGGACGTCGCATCGGCAGGCAAGACCGTCGCGAAGACCGCAGACGGCGCCAAGTAAGCCCTTGCGCTTCTGGTAATGGAACGGGGCCCGGTGCACATGCACCGGGCCCCGTTTTCGTATCGGCGTTCTACGCTCTTAACTCTCGACCTTAACTCTCGACGATGTCGGTGGACTCGCCCTCGACCGCCTTAGCCTTCGCCCGGCTGCGCTCGGTGAACCAGATCCCGATCAGCGCGAGTTCGTACAGGATGACCAGCGGGATCGCGAGCAACAGCTGAGAGCCGATATCCGGCGGCGTCAGCACCGCGGCGATCGCGAACGCCGCGACAATCGCATAACGCCGCGCGCCGATCAGCTGTTTCCGCGTGACGATCCCCGCCCGCTCCAGCAGCATCAGCAGCACCGGCAGCAGGAACGAGATCCCGAAGCCGAACAGGAACTGCATGGTGAACGACAGGTAATTGCCGATCGCCGGCAGCGCCTCGCGGTGGATGCCGCCGACCATGCCGTCGAACCCGAGCAGGAAGTGCAGCGCCATCGGGATCGCGATGTAATAGGCCATCGCCGCGCCGGTCAGGAACAGCACCGGCGTCGCGAGGATGAAGGGCAGAAGCGCGCGCTTTTCCTTCTTGTAGAGGCCGGGCGCGACGAACTGCCAAAGCTGGTTCGCGATCACCGGGAAGGACAGCATCATCGCCGCAAAGAACGCTACCTTGATCTGGACGAAGAACGCCTCGAAGATCTCGGTATAAATGACCTTGTTCTGCCCCGCCGCGAGCAGCGGGTGGACCAGGAAGCCGAAGATGTCCTCGGCGAAATACATCGCGATCCCGAACGTCACGATCAGTGCGGCAATGCAATATAGCAGCCGCCGCCGCAGCTCGATCAGATGGTCGAGCAACGGCGCCCGGCTTGCGTCGATCTCGCTCATGTTCTGCTTTCGGCGTTATGTGCGGCGATCACGACGGGTCCGCTCATGATGGCGCCACGTCGGACTTGCCGGTCTTGTCGTCGGGGTGAGGCGCGGTCGTGACCGGCGTATCCAACGGGACATCGAACAGGTCCGGGGCACGATGGCCGACCGGCTTGTGCTCCTGGTCGACAGGCGCCGACGATACCGTCGGCGGAGCGGCAGCGACCACCGGCTTCTCGACCATCACAGGCTCGTCCGTATGGTCGCCAGCCGCCTGATCTTCAGCCGTATGATCAGGCGTATGATCACCGGACCGATAGTCGCGGCGATACTCTTCGGTCTCCGGCGAATGCACGACCTGTGCAGTATCGGCCGCGCCGTCCGTACCCGTCTGCGGATGCTCGCGCATGATGCGTTCGTTTTCCGACGCCCAGCGCTTTTCCATCTCTTCGAGTTCGGCCTCGCGGACCATCGAATCGAAGCCCGAGCGGAATTGCCGCGCGACACCGCGCGCCTTGCCGACCCAATAGCCGACCACGCGCATCGCCTTGGGGAGATCCTTCGGACCGATCACGACGAGCGCGACGAATGCCACGAGCAGGAACTCGGAGGGCGCGATATCGAACATTCAGCCGCGCCTATCTAGGGTCTTCAACTCTGCCAACTTCAAGCACGATCGCTTCAGGCAGGACGGTCGTCGCGGACGCGATTGCCGTCGCGATCGAACGCGGGATCGGCCGACTTCTGCGCTTCGATCCGCGCCGATGGCTTGGCCGGCGTCTCGTCGTCGGGCTCGGCCATGCCCTTCTTGAAGTTCTTCACGCCCTTGGCGACGTCGCCCATCAGGCTGGAAAAACGACCGCCGCCAAGAAGGAGGATCGCGACGACCGCGAGGACGAGCAAGTGAATCGGGCTAAAACCGCCCATGGCCATTCTCCTGAAAACTGAACCCTATCTAAGGCTCATCCCGCCTCAATGCCAGAGATTGCGCCATCCCCACCGCCATCTTCGCTATCTTCGAGCCGATCGAAGGCGAGATCGACCGGATCGAGCAGCCCGGCGGCGCGCAGATCGTCGATCCCCGGCAGATCGCGGCGGCTGGCCAGCCCGAAATGGACGAGAAACTCGGGGCTGGTCGCGAACATCAGCGGCCGCCCGGGCACCTCGCGCCGCCCCGCCGGTTTCACCCAGCCCGCCTCCATCAGCACGTCGAGCGTCCCCTTCGAGATCTGTACCCCGCGAATCGCCTCGATTTCCGCGCGCGTGACCGGTTCGTGATAGGCGATGATCGCCAGCGTCTCGATGCCTGCGCGACTGAGCTGGCGCGGTTCCTCGCGGTCGCGGCGGAGCATGTGCGCCATGTCCGGCGCGGTCTGGAACTGCCACCGCTCGCCGCGGCGGACGATCTGGATACCGCGCCCGGCATAGTCGGCGGTGAGCCGGTCCAGCGCCACGCGGACATCGCCCGCCCCGACATGCGCACGGATCGAATCGATCGTCAGCGGGGTCTCGGCCGCGAACAGCACCGCCTCGACCGCGCGCACGAAACCATCCGGCGGCGTCACGCGCGCGCCCTCAAATAGAGTGGCGCGAACGGCGAGGCCTGGCGCAGGTCGATCTTCCCCTGTCGCGCGAGTTCGAGTGCCGCGACGAAGCTCGACGCCAGCGCCGATCGCCGCAACCGTTCGCCGGCTGGGGGCAGAAAACTCTCGATCACGCTCCAGTCGATCCGTTCGCCGACCAGCATCGACACGCGTTCCAGCGCCGCCTCGAGCGTCATCACCTCGCGGTCGGCGACGACATGCATCACCGGCCGCGTCCGTGCGGAAATCCGGCCATAGGCGGCGATCAGGTCGAAGATCTCCGCCTGCCACGCCGCCTTCCGCACCGTCCGCAGTCCCTCCGGCGCGCCCCGCAGGAACACGTCGCGCCCGGTCCGATCGCGCGCCATCAGCCGCGCGCCGGCCTCGCGCATCGCACTCAGCCGTTCGAGCCGCAGTTGCAGCCGCAGCGCGAGTTCGTCGGGGTCCGGTTCGGCAAGCGGATCGCGCGGCAACAGCAAGGCGGACTTCAGATACGCCAGCCACGCCGCCATCACGAGATAGTCCGCCGCCAGTTCCAGCTTCAGCGCGCGCGCGGAATCGACATACGCCAGATACTGCTCGACCAGCGCAAGGATCGAAATCTTGCGCAGATCGACCTTCTGCCCCCGCGCGAGCGACAGCAGCAGATCGAGCGGCCCCTCCCACCCGTCGAGATCCAGCGTCAGTTGGGCGTCGTCCATCGCCGGACGCTACAGCGCGCACCGCTCCGCATCCAGTGTTCGCGTTGACGGCTCGCCCTATGAACCATATACGATTCGTATGGTCGAATGAGCGGAGCGGCAGTCATGGGTATCGTGAAGATCGACGACATACTGCATGAGGATGCGCGGCGCGCGAGCCAGGTCTTATGCCGCTCGATCAATGCGCAGGCGGAGTTCTGGATGAAGATCGGCATGCTCGCCGAGGCCAATCCGACGCTGTCGTTCAACGATATTGTCACCGCGCAATTGGCTGCGGCATCGGTACGCGTCGCCGATAAAACGGCTGCCTGACATGGTGAAGATGCCGGACGAGCTGGCGCTGATGCGCGTATCGGGGGCGTTGCTGGCGTCGGTATTTGAGATGCTCGACGCGCAGAATCTGGCGGGGCTGTCGACGTTGCAGGTCAACGACATGGTCGACCGGTTCATCACCGATGATCTCGCCGCCCGGCCCGCGAGCAAGGGGCAATATGGCTTCGAATATGTGCTGAACAGTTCGATCAACCACGTCGTCTGCCACGGCGTGCCGAACGCGAAAGACATCATCCGCGACGGTGATATCGTCAATCTCGATATCACGCTGGAGAAGGACGGCTTCATCGCCGATTCGAGCAAGACCTATGTCGTTGGCAATGCGCCACCCGCTGCAAAGCGCCTGGTGAAGGTCGCGCAAGAGGCGATGTGGCAGGGCATCCGCCAGGTCCGCGCGGGCGCGCATCTCGGCGACATCGGCTTCGCGATCGAGCGTCACGCGAAGAAGAACGGCTATGCGGTGGTGCGCGACTATTGCGGGCACGGCATCGGTCGCGAGATGCATGAGGAGCCGCAGGTGCTCCATTTCGGGCGTGCGGGGACCGGCATGACGCTGCGCGAGGGGATGGTGTTCACGATCGAGCCGATGATCAACCAGGGCACGCGCGAGGTGTCGACCGAGGAGGACGGGTGGACGGTGGTGACCGACGACGGCAAGCTTTCGGCGCAGTTCGAGCATACCGTGGCGGTGACCCGGGACGGGGTCGAGGTGCTGACGTTGCGCAGGGACGAGCGGGCGCGGGGGCTGGCGTGATGGGGGGTGATGGCGGGAGCGCTTGGCCGTTCGCAGCCCATTCCGTTCGTGCTGAGTAGCGACTGAGTAGGCTCGCCAGAGCCGTATCGAAGGCGCGTATCGAAGCAGGGGTTCCACCCGCCAACCTGTCCTTCGATACGCCGCTTCGACAAGCTCAGCAGCTACTCAGGACGAACGGGGGGGTACGAACGGGGGGTGGTTTAATCCTTCCCGAGCATTGGAGCATTGGAGCATTGCAGGATAGAGCGCCGCCGACTGCTTTGGGCATCACCCCGGTTTGGGCACCACCCCGGCGAAGGCCGGGGCCCAGTTGGGGGACGGTACCGACTGCCGCTGCGCTTCGTTACTGCGACCTTTCCAACTGGGCCCCGGCCTTCGCCGGGAAGGTCGCCTAGTGGCTCACCTCAAACCCGCGCCAGCAAGGCATCCCGCGTCGCGATCAACTCCGCGAAATCACCCTTGCCCGTGCCGACCGACGCCATCGCCCGATCGAGCCGCGCGCACGATATCTCCGATATCTCGCCCAAGCGCCCGGCGATCTCGACCATCTCGTCCATCCGCGCCCAGCAATCGAGCACTACGTCGCACCCTGCCGCGATCGCCCCCGCCGCCTTGTCGCCGGCGGTGCCCGACAGCGCCTTCATGTCGATGTCGTCGGTCATCAGCAGTCCGTCGAAGCCGATCCGCTCGCGGATTATGCGTTCGATGACGGTTGGCGACAAAGTCGCGGGGCGTTCGGCGTCCCACGCCTCGAACACGATGTGCGACGTCATCCCCATCGGCGCTTGATTGAGCGTGCGGAAGGGTTCGAGGTCGACCTTGAGTTCGGCGTCGGTCGCGGTGACGGTCGGCAGGTGGTGGTGCGTGTCGAGCTTGGCGCGACCGTGGCCGGGCATATGCTTCACCACGCCGACGACGCCGCCCTCGGCCAGTCCCTCCAACGTCGCCCGGCCGAGTGCCGCCACCCGCATCGGGTCGGAGCCGAACGTGCGACAGGACACCGCCTCGGTCGTATCGGGTTGCGCCACGTCGAGCAGCGGCGCGCAATCGACGGTTATCCCGACCTCGCTGAGCATTACGCCGAGCGCCTGCCCGTTTGCCCGCGCCGCCTGGATCGCGGTCATTGGAGCGCGTTCGTAGGCTGCATCGAACACCGGGCCGGCTGGGAATGCGGGCCATTCCGGGGGCCCCATTCGCGCGACGCGGCCACCTTCCTGATCGATCAGGATCGCCAAGTCGTCACGGCCGGCCAGTTCGCGGAGCGAGTCCGTCAGCGCCCTCACCTGCGTACGATCGACGATGTTGCGCTTGAACAGGATGTAGCCGGCGGGTTCGCACTCGGCGAAGAACGCGCGTTCGGCGGGGGTGATGACGGGGCCGGACAGGCCGAAGATGACGGGCTTCATGCACTCTTCCTAGCGAGACCGGCGCGCGCGATCATTCAATAATCCCTCGACACGCGCACGTTCGCGCTCTGGCGCCCTAGCGTCGAGATGCTCGACAGCAACGACAGCCAGCGGGTGACCTGGAACTCGACCTGCGTCGCCGAATAGCCCTGACCGTCGGTGACGATCTCCGCATACAGCCGCCGCGTGACGTATTTGCCCGCCGCGATCGACGTCCCCTGCCCGGTCTGCGGATCGGCGGGGAGGATGCGCAGGCGATCGAGACCGGCCGCGCGACGCACCGCGTTGATCGGGTTCAGACCGCTGCCACCGCCCTGCAATGCCGCCACCGCCGCCGCCAGCTGCAACGCCTCGGGCGCGGACAGATTGGTGATCGAGGTGCCGAACAACAGCCGCGAGAGCAGTTCGTCTTCGGGCAAAGCGGGCGTGCTGGTGAAGCCGATCTCGGGCTTCAGCGCATAGCCGGTCACCCGGATCGACGCGCTGAGCCCGGTCGAATCCGCGTTCGCCTCGATATCGAGCGCCGGGTTGGCGGGCACCCCGCCGTCGAACCGGATCACGCCGCGCGCGAGTTCGAACTGGCGGCCGGCGAACTCGTAATCGCCGCGGACCAGCGTCGCGCGACCGGTGATCGCCGGGTTATCGGGCGCGCCCGCGATCTGGAGGTTGGCGGACCATTCGCTGGTCAGCCCGAGGCCGCTGACCATCACCTGGTTGGGGGCACGCGCCTTGATCGCCAGCGTCCAGGGCGTGGTCCGTTTCGCGGTCTCTTCCCCGCCCTCGGGCAGGTTGATCTCGCGGATGTTGAGCTGCGGCACCGCGCTGGCGGCGGTCGCCTGGCCGAGACGATAGCGGCTCTTGTCGAGCAGGACGTCGCCCGCGATCGTGCCGCCCGAGCCGTTCGACTTGAACGTCAGCGGCCCGGAGACGGTGGCGCCGATGTCGTCGCGGTTGATCATCACCGCCTTGTCGGCCTGCAGCGTGAGGTCGAGGCCGATCCCGGCGGCGGCGGCGAATTCGAACTGGCCGGTGCCGGTGACGCGCCCGCCCTTGCCCGCGTCCGCGCCGAACCGGTCGATCACGAGCCGCGAGCCGCCGAAGCGGCCGGTCGCCTGGACGTCGGTCAGGACGGTGCCGGTGGTCGCGCTTTCGATCCGCGCGCCGTTCGCCTGGACGACGCCGCGCAGGGTCGGGTTGGCGAGCGTGCCGACGACGTCCGCCCCGATCGCGACCGGGCCCGACAGGTCGAAAAGCTCGACGCCGGTGAGGCGCCAGAGTGTGTCGGCCGGGCCGCTGTAGCGGAGTTGCCCGAACAGGCGGGCGTTGGTGATTCGGCTTGCCAGATCGCCCTGCCCGAGTGGCGCGAGTTGCGCCTGGGCGCGGCCGATCGTCTTGCCGCCCGACGCGATCACCGCGCGCAGGCCGAGCTTGTCGGGCGAGAGCACCGCCGCCACGCCGACGTCGATCGGTCGCGACGACAGGACGAGACCGGCGCGGGCGAGGCCGCGGATCGTGAGGTCGGCCTTGCCGGTCGGCGCAGCGCCATTCGTCGTAGCGAAGTTGAAACGCCCCGATGCCGAACCGCTCAGGCCGAGGCCCGGATAGCCGATGTCGAGCAGGGCGAGCGGCATGCGCGTCAGGCTGGCGTCGATCGCAGTGCTGGTCGCGGTGAAGAGCCCCCCGACCTGCGCCTCGCCGCCGCCGAAGCTGAGCTTAGTCGGGGCGAGGTGCCAGCCGTCTTCGGCCTGGGTGACGACGGCTGGCGTGAGGAGTTTCAGGGGGCGACCGTCGAGCGTCCCTTGCGCGGAGATCGCATAGCTGTTCGCGGTGACCTGCGTGACGCTCTGGATATCGAACGCACGACCGCGCGAGCCGGCGATCGATGCCTTGATCGTGCCTATGCCACCGCGCAGCGAGGCCGAACCGTTGAACCGCGCGAGGCTGAGCGCGCCGCGGCGCAGGCCAAGGCCCGTCGCGGTCGCCTCGATCGAGGTGCCGGCGGGATCGAGCAGCGTGACGAAATCGAGCTTGCCCTGGCGAAGTGCAACGGTGTCGAGCGTCGCGGCTTTTGCAGCGAGATGGCCTTCAATGCGCTGGATCTGGCCGACCGCACGGAACAGGAGTTCACCCGAGATACCGCCGCCCGCGACCGCGAGCGCACCGTTGAAGCCGCCATCGACGACCGCGATATTGCCGCTCGCTTTGGTGCCGGCGACGTTCAACGCGGCGATCGCGATCGTCGCGCCCTGGCCCGGCGGCAACAGGATCGCGCCGTTGGTGGTGAACGGCCCGAGCCGCGATCCGCCCGCCGCGGTGAACGCGAACCCCTGCGCCGTCGGATCGAGATGCGCGCGGACGTTCGACAGGCCGAGCGTAGCGTTGGGGCTCGCGAAGACGAGGTCGAGCGTCGGCTTCTCGATCTGCCCGTCGAGTTTCAGCGTCACCGGGCCATAGGTCTGCTGGCGCCCGCCGCCCTCGAAATGGAAGGTCCCATCCCGACGCCGGTAACCGTTGCCGGTCAGCCGGATCTGCGGCGCGGTCAGCACGAGGTTGGTGAAGTGCAGCACGCCGTCGGTGGTGCGTTCGAGGTTGGTCGTGATCCGCGGCAATCCGCCCGCCAGGCTGCGGAAGAACGCATTGTCGAGCCGCACCATCTGCGCGCTTCCCTGCCCGATCACCCGCGTACCCTTGCGGTTCGGGCCGGGGACCACCCGAAGCGTGGACTTCACGTCGACGATGCCGAGCCCGGGGATCAGATAGCGCCCAAGCCCGCCATTAATGCCGACCTCGAACTGCCCATTGCGCAGGTCGACGACCAGATTGATGCTGCCGGTGAGCTTGTCGGACCGGAGCTTCAGCGCGTCGCCGGTCAGCAGCGTCGGGGTCACGCGGAGCAGCCCGTCGACCGACAGGTTGCGCAGGATCCCGCCCACCACCGTGCCGACGCCGGTGACGCGGGCGGCGGTGAAGCGGATCGGCACCGTCACCGGCGCAGCGGACAGCCGCCCCTTGCCCGCGGCGTGCGCGTTCTCGAACCCGGTCTGGTCGAAGGCGAAGCGGCCGGCGTCGATCCGGTAGTCGAACGCCGCGGTCGCGAACGGCCCGTCAAGGATCGCGCGCAGTTCGACCATGTTGCCCGTCATATTGGCGAACAGCGCGGGCGGACGCAGCAGCCGCGCCTTGATCCGCACGTCGCGGTACGCGTTGGCGCCGAGATCGATGATGCCGGTCGTGTCCACCGCCAGCGCCGGCGTGCGCAACGAGAGTTGCCCGTCCAGCCGGCGGTTGGCGAACCCCGCACTGCCGTTGACGAGCACGCGCGGCGCGGTCAGCTTTTGCAGCCGCCCCTTGAGCAGCGACGACGGCGCGAGCGTGCCGGACAGCGTATAGCGCCCGGCGAGCTGCGCCAGCGCGAGATCGACCACCCGCGTCGTCCCGATCATGCCGTTCGCGCGACCGTTCCACTTCGCCCAGCTGCCGTCGCCGGTCACCGCCAGCGCGACCGGCGCCTTCGCCTTGACCATCCGCGCGAGCACGCCGTTTGCCGCGCCGCGCGCCGCCACGTCGATATCGAAGCGATCGCGCGCCGGTTCGGCGTCGATCCGCAGCTTCAAATCATCGCTGCCGGCAACCCGCGCCTTCAGGTCGACCAGCGCTCGGCCCGCACGAATGTCCGCACGGCCAGCAAGCCGCGCGATCCGCTTCGTTCCCAGCACGCGTTTCGCCAGCGTCAGCCGGCCGACCGACAATTCGCCGATATGGATGTCGAAATCAGGCAAGATGGGCCCGCGAGTCTTCGACGGTCGGGTGCGCGGCGTGTGCGTCAGGATCGCGCGATCGACGATCAGCCGCTGTATCTCCAGCCGGCCCGAGAACCAGTCGAACGGCGACCAGTCCAGGGACACGTTCGGCGCCTGGAAGACGAGCCCTTCCAGGTCGTACACGCGCAGATCGACCAGACGCGTATCGCCGTACAACGAACCCTCGATCCGCCCGACCGTGAAGCGCAACCCGTTGGCGGTCCTGATCGCCGCGATCCGGTCGGCGACGAAGCGGTGGCCGATGCCGGTATCGACGATCAGCAACGCCGTGCCGAGGATCACCAGCAGCGCCATGACCGCGCTGACGATCCACCGCCACCACGCAATGCGGCGCTTCGGCGGCGGCGTCTGAAGACCGGTGTCCCCGCGCAGGAAATCCTCGCTCAAAACGCCTGCCCCAGCGATACGTACACGGCGATGCGGCTGTCGCCCGGCTGCGGGTTGATCGGCGTGCCGACGTCGAGGCGGATCGGCCCGAAGTTCGAATAATAGCGCACGCCGATCCCGGTGCCATATTGCAGCCCGGTGAATTTCGGCAGCGGCGAGGTATAGATGTTGCCCGCGTCGAGGAACGGCACGACGCCGAAATTGCCGAACACACGCACGCGGGCTTCTATCGAAAATTCGGTCAGGCTGCGCCCGCCGATCGGGTC
Source organism: Sphingomonas sp. (assembly GCA_021154945.1). Classification (GTDB taxonomy): domain Bacteria; phylum Pseudomonadota; class Alphaproteobacteria; order Sphingomonadales; family Sphingomonadaceae; genus Sphingomonas. The sequence goes on along the minus strand of JAJNQF010000154.1, from coordinate 1,379 downwards.
GTTGTTGGGGTCGCGCGGGCCGATCGACTGATAGCCATAGCCGCGCACCGACGCGCCGCCGCCGGCGTAGAACCGCCGTGACGGCGCCACCTGATCGCGCGGCGCACCGACGATCGTGCCGAGCCGCGTCCGCGCCGCGAGCACCACGCTGCCGCCGATCGGCTGATACACGCTGCCGTCGAACTGCGTCCGCGTGTAGCCGAACACCGCCCCCTGCAACGACACTTCGGGGCTGAGCCGTCCGCCCAGTCGAAAGCCCTTGGTCGGGTTCAGCAGGTCGTCGGAGCCGTCGTAGTTGAGACTGGTCGGCAGCGCGCCGATGAAGAACGTCCGCCGCCGCGGATCGCCGGTCGACAGGATGACGTCGCGCTCGTCCGACGCGATCAGTTCGGAACCGATCGACCACGTCCAGGTCTTCTGGAAGAAGATATTGGTCTGCCGCTCCAGCGTGCCCGCGAGCGTGAAGGTCTTCGCGTCATACGCATCGCGATTGGTGTGCACCGCGGAGGCCTGCAGCGTCAGCACGCGGTCGCGCGCCTGGAAATTGTTGCGCCGGAACACGATCGAGCCGAGCTGCTCCTGCGTCCCCAGCACGCTGCGCAACGTCAGCGCGCCCTCGGGCGGGAACAGATTGCGGTGCGTCCAGCTGATCTCCGCGCGCGCGCCTTCGCCGGTGCCATAGCCGAGTTCGCCCGCGACGGTGTGCGGCGGCGCCCGATCGAGCTTCACCGCGACATCGACGGTGTCGGGCGTCGCGCCCTGCACGGGCTTGATGTCGACCGCGGATACGAGGCTGGTCTGGATCAGCGCGCGGCGGAGATCGTCGATCTTGGCCGCGTCATATAGGTCGCCCGGCGAAAAGCGCGCGATCTCCGCGACATGATCGGCACCGAACACCCGGTTGCCGGGGAGTGCGACGATCTGCCCGAATTTGCGCGCGCCGCCGGGCTGCACCGACAGGTCGAGTGTCGCGGTGCGCGTGGCGTGGTCGACGACGATCGCCGGATCGCCGACCTTGGCGAAGGGGAAGCCCTCGCGGCCGATCTGCGTCGTTAGCTTGGCCTGCCCGGCGACGATCGCATCGGAATTGACCGGATCCTCGGGCTTCACGCCGAACGCGGTGACGAGGCCGGGCGCCTTGTCGCCCGCCGCGGCGATCCCGTCGATCGTCACGCCCTTGAATTTATAGAGCGTGCCGGGGGTGGCCGACAGCACCACCATCGGCTTCGCGCCGGGTTCGACCCGGGTGACGACGTTGGCGTCGTAATAGCCCTCCGCGCGCAACAGGCTGTTGAGCAGGTCGGCATCCTCGCGCGCCCGCCGATCGAGCTGCGCGGCGTTGGCAGCCTGGTGATCGTTCGCGTCGAGCGTCGAGAGTT
>JAJNQF010000142.1 GCA_021154945.1 Sphingomonas sp. | reverse complement strand
AGCGAACTCGTCGGTTCGTCGAACGCGATGACCTTCGCATCGCGGAGCAGCGCGCGCCCGATCTCGACCATCTGCCGCCGTCCGATCGAAAGCGCGCCCAACCGTGTATCGGGATCGATCGCTTCACCGAGCCGGTCGAGTACCGCGATGGCGCGGGTCCGCAACGCCGCGCGATCGACGAACCCGGCGCGCGCGGGCAGCATTCCCAGCATCAGGTTCTCGGCGACGCTCAGCGCCGGGAAGAGCTGCAGTTCCTGGTGGATGATCGCAATTCCGGCGTGCTGGCTGTCACGGGGCGAGGCAAACCGGCGCGTCACGCCACCGATCCGCACTTCGCCGCGATCGGGGACATATTGACCTGCCATGATCTTCAGCAAGGTCGACTTGCCGGCGCCGTTCTCGCCGATCAGCGCACGGACTTCGCCGGCGGCGACCGTGAAGCTCACCGCGTCGAGCGCCACCACGCCCGGAAACACCTTGCCGACGCGGTCGAAGGCGATGACCGCGGTCATGCCATCGTCTCGCGCGCCAGCACGGTGCGAAAATTGTCGCGGGTCATCAGCGTCCCGCTGGTCAGCGTTGTTTCGGCGGGCCGACGGCCCGCGACGATCCACCGATACATCGCCGCGCTGGTGTCGTAGCCATGCCGCCGCGGGCTGAGCAGCACGGTCGCGAAGAATCCGGTTGGACGCGGCTTGGCGAGTTCGGCGATGGCCGCCTCCGATCCGCCGATGCCGACCCCGATCAGGCTCGTCTGCGGCAGCGACAGCCCTTCCGCAGCGCGCACGCCGCCGACGACGGTCTCGTCGTTGAGCCCGATGATGATCCAGCGGTCGATCCGCGCGCGCGCCGTCAGCACCGGCGCGGCCGCGGTGAATGCTCCTTCGGTATCGGTGGTCCGCTGCGGGGCATCGAAGATCTGCGTATATCCCTCGCGCCGCAAGGCTGCGATCGCGCCCGAGGTTCGCTCGCGGCCGGTGTCGAGACTGTCATAGGCGATCCGCAGGATCCCGGTGGCGACGGGCGCCCAGCCGCGGCGGCGGGCTTCCCGTGCCGCCGCCGTGCCGGCGAGATCGCCTATCGCAAGCGCGGAGATACCGACATGCGGAATGTCCGCGATCGGTGTGCCACCCGGCCCCGACAGGCGATCGTCGACCGACAGCGCCTTCATGCCGGTGTCGCGGGCGAAATTGGCGATCGCCGGCCCGAGCCGCGGATCGGGCGCGCAGATCACGAAGCCGCTGGCATAGCGGGCGTACAGCGTGTTCAGCGCGGACAGCACCCGGTCGCCGTCTTCCGCACCGATCTCGATCAACGAGAAGTCATAGTCCCGGGCAGCAGCGCGCGCGAACCGCCACTCGTCCTGGAACCACTGCTCCTGCGGCATCTTGACGATGAAGCCGATCCGGACATCCTGGGGACGCTGCGCGCACCCCGCGACCGCAAGTCCACCTCCGGCCGCCGTGCCGCCCAGCATGGATCTGCGCGTAATCCGCATTGATCGTGGTGCCTCTCGCTCTTCGCCGGAATTGCTGCCATCCCGATCGACATGCTGTTTAAGTCATATATATTGGATGGGAAGAGGAAATGTGCATGACCCCGTACAATGTCATCGGCCGCGACCGCGTCGACCAACTCGGCGAAGGACCGACATGGAGCCAGGCGACGCAACGCGTCTATTGGGTGGATATCACCGGGCAGGCGGTGAACGTGCTCGACCTCGTCTCCCATGACGTGAAGCGGTGGCCCTTGCCCGAGCCGATCGGCTGGATGGTGGAGCGACACGGCCGCCCGGATCTGCTCGCGGGCCTCAAGAGCGGAATCGTCGCGCTGACACTCGATCCGGTCACGATCAGTCCGCTTCTGCGCCCCGAAGCAGATCGCCCGCAGAACCGGCTGAACGATGCCAAGGTCGATGCCGCCGGCCGTCTGTGGTTCGGCTCGAAGGACGACGAGGGAAACGGCGCGTCGGGGGCGTTGTACCGCCTCGGTACCGATGGCCGTCCGACGCGGGTCGACGACGGGTATCTGGTCGCCAACGGCCCCACCTTCAGCCCCGACGGCTGCCATCTGTATCACGCCGACAGCGGTCGCCGCGAAGTGTATCGCTTCGCCGTGGACGGCGATGGCGCACTCGGCCCGAGGGAGTCATTCGTCACCTTCGACAACTCCTGGGGCTATCCCGACGGCATGACGACGGATGCGGAAGGCGGCGTCTGGATCGCGCATTGGGGCGGCGGTCGGATCAGTCGCTTCGATCCGGACGGGACGTTGATCCGGTCCTACCCCCTTCCCGCCCGCAACATCACTAGTTGTGCGTTTGCCGGCGACGATCTCGACCGGCTGTTCGTGACGTCGGCTGCACTCGATTCGCCAGGTGCACCGGTAGATGGTGCGCTGTTCGAGATCGACCCGGGGGTCAAAGGCCTGCCCCCGACGCCGTGCGCGGCCTGCCCGGCGCCACGCTCATCCTGATCGGCACCACGGCGCATGGCGCTTTGGCTGCGATAGGGATATTCACGGCCGGATGTTGAAGAGCGACAAGATCACGCACACCGATGCGGGCGACCAGTCGTCGATCGCGGATGACGTGCGACAGCTGGACGACGGCCGCAACCTGACCGCGAGCATCGTCAACGATCTGGGGCTGGCGATCGTCACGCAAACCTATCGTCCCGGCGAGCCCTTCCCTACCGAAGCCGAGCTGTGTCTGAGCTATGCTGCGAGCCGGCCGGTGCTGCGCGAAGCCGTCAAGATGCTCACCGCGAAGGGACTGTTGCTGGCCCGCAAGCGGGCGGGGACGCTGGTTCAACCGGAAGCCAGCTGGAACCTGCTCGATCCCGATGTGCTCCGCTGGATGCTACAGCGCGCATTCTCGATCGATCTGCTGATCGACTTCACCGAAATCCGGATGTCGATCGAGCCGCGCGCCGCATCGCTCGCGGCGCATTCCGCAAGCGGGCCGCAACGCCGCGCGATCATCGAAGCGATCGATCGGATGTTTGCGGCGGATCGCGGCGAGGAAGACGCGCTGGAAGCCGACATCGCGTTTCACATCGCCGTGCTGGAGGCGAGCAACAACCGCTTCATGCGGCAAGTCACAGGGTTGGCCGAAACGACGCTGCGGTTCTCGATCCGCCGGACCAACGAATATAAGGGCGTGCCGCGGGCGAGTGCGCTCGA
>JAJNQF010000138.1 GCA_021154945.1 Sphingomonas sp. | reverse complement strand
CTAGCTGGCGACACCCCAAACGAAAACGGGGCGGCATTGCTGCCGCCCCGTTTCCTCTCGACAGAGACCAGATCGCTTACGCGGCTGGTGCGCCGAGCCAGGTGTTCCACAGGCCGGCGACATCCGCCTTGGGCGAACCCTTGACCGCGGCGAATGCGGTCGCGGCACCCGCCTTGTCGCCCGAGCGGGCGAGCGCGATGCCCATGTGCAGGTTGACGTCGTCGGCGTCGACGCCGCCCTTCTGCAACGCCACGCGGTACAGTTCGACCGCCTTGGCGTAGTTGTTCTGGCCGAGATACGCATCGGCCGTACCGGCGGCGAGCTTGCCGTTGGCCGCAGTCGTCGCGCGCTTTTCGAGGCCCGCGAGCGGACCGTCGGCGGCGATGTTCTTGGTCGCGTCGGCGAGCAGCCCCTTGGCCATCGTGTTCGACGCCGGGATCTTGCCCTGCGCCATGCCTTCCTTGAGCACGGCCTGCGCCTCGCTCGGCAGACCGCGACGGTTCACGCTATCGGCATATTGCAGATAGTCGGTCTGGTCGGCGAGCGAGTTGGTCGCCCGCATCAGGCGGAAGATGTCGACCTTCTGCGCTTCGTCGAGCGGGATCAGCGCGTTCTGCTGGATACCCGACAGGATCAGCACGTCGCGCCAGTTCTTCGCGGTCGGATAGGCGGTGATCCACTTCTTCAGCCACGCCATCGTGTCGGCGTTGCGCTTGGCGGCATACGACTTGGCGACCGCATAGCGGTAATATTCCTCGGGAGCCTTCTGGCCCGCCGCGGTCATCTGCGCGATGCTGGCGTCGAGATCGGCGGTCGCACCGGCGACGTCGCCGCTGTCCATCTTCGCCTTGATGATCTGCAGCGACAGGTTCGGATCGTTGTAGCCGAACTCCTTGGCCTTCGCGAAATACTGAAGCGCGATCGGATACTGCTTGCCGTTGAAGGCGAGCGCACCGCGGCGATACGCGTAGCGGCCACGATCGGCGGCCGGGGTCGCGGCATTGGCGATCAGCGCATCGAGCGGCCCGGCGAGCGTCGTCTCGTTGATCGGCGCGTTGGGGTTGGCGGTCTGTGCCGCGACCAGCTTCTCGTTCTCGAGCTGATAGCGCAGCGCGGCGCCGATATACTTCTCGTAATCGGTCTTGGCGGCTGCGTCGATCTGGTCGATCGCGGTCTGCGCACCGGCATAATCCTTGGCGGCTAGCGCGGTCTGCGCGGCGACGCCGGGCTTCTGCACTTCCGGACTCAGCTTCATCGCCGGCGCGGCATCGGCCTTCTTGTCCTTGGCGAACGCGGGCGCCGACAGCGCGAGGCCGCTCGTGCCGGTGGCGAACGCCGCAATCAGTGCAAGCTTCGAAATGGTCTTCATGCGGAAACTCTCCCTTTGCGTCGGCACCCTCAGGTTGGCGGCGCGCGACGACGCTATATGGTCCGCCATGCATACGTTCAAGCGAGCGGCTTGGATCCCGCAGATGTGCGATTGCGCGTGAACGGCAATTGAACGCGCTCCCCGCCATAGCTAGATCGCGGCCATGATCGCTGTCCTATCGCCCGCCAAGACGCTCGATTACGAGAGCGCACTGCCGAAGCTCGAGCCCACCACGCCGCGGTTCGCCGACGAGGCGAAGACGCTCGCGCATGCCGCCGCGCACCTGACGCAGAAGAAGCTGTCGGAACTGATGCACATCTCGCCCGCGCTGGCGAAGCTGAACGCCGACCGGTATCGCGATTTCGATACGCTGCCCGAGCGGCCGGCGATGTTCGCGTTCGCGGGCGACGTCTATACCGGGCTCGAAGCGAAGACGCTCGACGAGGCGGCGGTGGATTATGCGCAGGATCATGTGCGGATGCTGTCGGGGCTGTACGGTCTGTTGCGGCCGCTTGACCTGATGCGCCCCTATCGGCTGGAGATGGGCACGCGCTGGGCGCCGCGGAAGGCGAAGCTGACCGACTGGTGGGGCGATCGGATCGCAAAGCTGCTCGCGGACGATGTCGAGGCGGAGGGATCGGGGACGATCCTGAACCTCGCCAGCCAGGAATATTGGGCAGCGGCGGACGGGAAATTGCCGAAGTCGATCCGCGTCGTGGCGATCGATTTCCGCGAGGGCGAAGCGCAGAAGTTCGTCAGCTTCCACGCCAAGAAGGCCCGCGGCATGGTCGCGCGGTGGCTGGTCGAGCACCGCGTCGACGATATCGAGGGGATCAAGGGGTTCGACAGCGACGGCTATGCCTATGACGCGGCGGGCAGCAGCGACGCGCAGTTCCGGTTCGTGCGCAAGTGAGCAGCGCGGTCGTCATCGGCGCCTCGGGCGGCATCGGCAAGGCGATGGAGGAGGCGCTGATCGAGGAAGGCGGGTTCGACAATGTCTATGGGTTCGCGCGATCGGAGAGTGGCGATCGGCATCTCGATCTGGAAGACGAGGCCAGCATTGCGGCGGCGGCTTTGCGCGTCGGATCGCCGACGTTGGTGATCCTCGCGACCGGCTTGCTGCACGACGGCGACAAGGGTCCCGAGAAGGCGATGCGCGAGCTCGATCCGGTATGGATGGCGCGCAACTTCGCGGTCAACGCGATCGGGCCGGCGCTGGTGGCGAAGCATTTCCTGCCGACGATGCCGAAGGCGGGACGGATCGTGTTTGCGGTTCTCTCGGCGCGGGTTGGGAGCATCGGCGATAACAAGCTGGGGGGCTGGTACGGGTATCGGGCGTCGAAAGCTGCGCTGAACCAGTTGGTGAAGACGATTTCGATCGAGGACAAGCGGCGCAATTCGAGCGGGATCGTGGTTGGGCTGCATCCGGGGACCGTGGATACCGGGCTGTCGAAGCCGTTCCAGGGGAATGTGACGCCGGGCAACCTGTTCAAGGCCGACCGCGCGGCGGTGCAGTTGCTCGACGTGATCGACGGCCTGCGCGCGCCGGACAGCGGCAAGCTGTTTGCGTGGGATGGGGTAGAGATCACGCCCTAACTGCCCCCCTCCCTGGAAGGGAGGGGTAAGAAGTAAGTCCCCCTCCATGACGCGGATTTCACCCGCCTGCCATCACGCGGTCAGGTCCCCCGGCGCATCCTCCGCTTATCGTTCTCCAAGGCCGAAGCAGAGAGGATACCCCCCCATGACGAAGTCCCTCCCCCTCGCGATCCTCGCCGGCGGCGCGCTCCTGTCCGGCGGCGCTGCGATCGCCGCGACGCAAACCAAGACCGTCCGGCCGAAGACTGTGGCGACGCACACGACCACCACCAAAACGACCACGCCGATGGGCAATACCAAGGTCGCCAAGCGCACCACCACGGTCAAGAAAGGCCGCATGGTCACCGCCAAGCTCGCGAACGGCAAGACCGTCACCTACGACTGCTCGCTCGCCGGCAACAAGACGAAGACCGCCTGCAAATAGCCTCGCACTTCGCGATGAAACCTCTCCTCCCCGCGTGCGTACGCGTGCGCGGGGGTGGTAAGGCGGCGGCCCGTCGGCTAAGGTGTCCGATCATACCGAAACCAGCCGAAAGCGTTCAGATTTGACCGACGAGACCACACTCGCCGAACCCACCGGCGGCGAGCCCGCCGGCATCGCCACGATCTCGATCGTCGACGAGATGAAGTCGAGCTATCTTGACTATGCGATGAGCGTCATCGTCGCGCGCGCCCTGCCCGACGTCCGCGACGGCCTGAAGCCCGTCCACCGGCGCATCCTGTACGGCGCGCACGAGAGCGGCTTCGTCGCCGGCAAGCCCTACCGTAAGTCCGCGCGCATCGTCGGTGACGTGATGGGTAAATACCATCCGCACGGCGACAGCTCGATCTACGACGCCTTGGCCCGCATGACCCAGGACTGGTCGATGCGCGTGCCGCTGATCGACGGCCAGGGTAACTTCGGCTCGATGGATCCCGATCCGCCCGCGGCGATGCGCTACACCGAGGCGCGTCTCGGCAAGGTCGCGAACGCGCTGCTCGGCGATCTCGACAAGGATACGGTCGACTTCACGCCAAACTATGACGGCTCGGAGCGCGAGCCTTCGGTGCTGCCGGCGCGCTTCCCGAACCTGCTGGTCAACGGCGCGGGCGGCATCGCGGTCGGCATGGCGACCAACATCCCGCCGCATAACCTCGGCGAAGTCATCGACGCGTGCCTCGCCTA
>JAJNQF010000119.1 GCA_021154945.1 Sphingomonas sp. | reverse complement strand
CGCTGCGCCACCGAGATTTCCCGCGCGGTCAGGTCCTCGGCGATCTCCGCGCGGCATTCCTGCGCGGCGATGTTCCCCGACACCGCCGCCAGGTTGAACCACTTATGCGCCTCGATCAGGTCGAGGACGACGCCCGACGTCCCCGTCGAATACACCATCCCGAGTTCGTAGCACGCCCGGTCGTCGCCGCGTGCGGCATCCGCCAGACGGCGTTCGATCATGAAATTCGCGCTCTTGAGATTGCTACGCATGGTTTGCCCCCAATGTTCGTGAGGACAGACTGCGGCGATTCCAGCTACGAAATGGTTAATGGGTTAACGCTCGTTTTTTACAACTCTATCGCGATGTTATCGATGAGCCGGGTCGCGCCCATCCGCGCCGCCGCCAGCAACCGCTGCGGGCGATCCGCCGCCGGGTTCTCCGCCAGCGTTTCCGCATCCGCCAGCGCGACGTAATCGATCGTGAACCCCGCCCCGACCAAGGTCGTGCGCGCATCGTCCAGCACCGACTCGACGTCCTCGCCCTTCGCGATAGCCCGCGCCGCGACGCCGAGCGCGCGCGGCAGGGCCACCGCCTGCTTGCGCTGCTCGTCGTCGAGATAGATGTTGCGCGACGACATCGCCAGACCATCGTCATCGCGCTGCGTCGGCACCCCGACGATGTCGATCGCGAAGTCGAGATCGGCGACGAACCGGCGGATCACGGCCAGCTGCTGGTAATCCTTCTCACCGAAATACGCGACGTCCGGCTCGACCTGGTTGAACAGCTTCGACACGACCGTCGCGACCCCGTCGAAATGGCCGGGACGCGAGGCGCCGTCGAACCCGTCGCTCACGCCCGAGACACGCACGGTCGTCGCGAAACCATCCGGATACATCGTCTCGACCGACGGCAGCCAAAGCAAGTCGCATCCGGCCTCGTTGAGCATCCGGATATCGGCCATCTCGCGCCGCGGATAGCGCGACAAATCCTCGTTCGGCCCGAACTGCGTCGGATTGACGAAGATCGACGCGACGACTTTGGTCCCCGGCCGCTTCGCCGCCTCGATCAGCGCGACATGGCCGGCGTGGAGCGCACCCATCGTCGGGACGAGCGCGACGCGCTGCCCCGCCGCACGGAAGGCGGCGACGCTTTCGCGCAACGCATTAAGGTCCCGGACGGTGTCCACGTGAAACTCCTACTCGATAAGTGCGGTCGCGGCTTCTATGAAGGGTGACTGTTACGATCAATAAGGAAACGCGCGTTGGCCATGGGCCCTGACTCACCCCTAGCTTCGCCGCACGTGATCGTGTTCGCCAACGAGAAGGGCGGCACCGGCAAGTCGACGACCGCGGTGCATGTCGCGATCGCGCTTGCCGCCAAGGGCGCGCGCGTCGCGTGTCTCGATCTGGATCACCGCCAGCGCACCGTCGGCCGCTATCTCGACAACCGCGCCGAGACGATGAAGCGCAACGGCTCGGTCCTGCCGATGCCGCGCCATGCGACGCTGTCGGATCAGAGCGAGGACCAGTTCGAGGACCTGTGGCACTCGCTGTGCGAAGGCTCGGACTTCCTCGTCGTCGACACGCCCGGCCGCGACGATCCGTTCGCGCGCACCGCAGCGGCGCTCGCGAACACGCTGGTCACGCCGATGAACGACAGCTTCGTCGACTTCGACCTGATCGGCCAGGTCGATCCCGAGACCTATCAGGTGACCCGCCCGAGCTTCTATTCCGAGCTGATCTGGGATGCGCGAAAGCAGCGCGCGCGCGCCGACGGCACCACGATCGACTGGGTCGTGCTGCGCAACCGCCTCCAGCATATCGAGGCACGCAACATGCGCCGCGTGTCGGATGCGCTCGCGCAACTGGCCAAGCGCGTCGGCTTCCGGATCATCCCGGGGCTCGGCGAGCGGGTGATCTACCGCGAGATGTTCCCCGCCGGCCTGACGATGATCGATTCGAAGGCATTCGGCAGCATGGGCCTCGCGCACGTCGCCGCGCGCCAGGAGCTGCGAGAGATGATGGCGGCGTTGCAGCTGCCGGAGGTCGTTGCCGAGCGCGCACCGGACGTGGCTGCGTGAAGTGGATCGTCGCCGCCGTCTTCATTTGGCTGGCATGGCGTTACCTCCGGCCGAAGCCGAAACAGCGGGTGGTCACCGATGAAGCCGAGGCCCTCTCGATTTTGGGTATCGACCGCAGCGCAGACGCCGACGCGATCCGCAGCGCGCACCGCCGCCTGATCGCCTCGGTCCACCCCGATCGTGGCGGTTCGACCGACCTGACCCGGCGCGTAAACGCGGCGCGCGACCTGTTGCTGAAGCGCGCGCGCTAGCCCCCCGTCATGCCGGGCTTGTTCCGGCATCCACCGTTCCGCACACTCGATAGTCGTGAGTTCGCGGCACCGTGGCCCCCGGAACAAGTCCGGGGTGACGGTGGTAGGGCGCTATTCCCGCACCACTACGACTAGCGAGAGGCCCATGACCCACCAGTTCGACCCGACCTCGCTCCGCGAATACGACATCCGCGGGATCGTCGGTAAAGCGCTCGGCACCGCCGACGCCATCGCGATCGGTCGAGGCTTCGCCACCCGCATCCGCGCGGCTGGCGGAACGCGCGTTGCCGTGGGGTATGACGGCCGCAACTCTTCCCCCGAGCTCGAAGCCGCGCTCGTGTCGGGCCTCACCGCAGGCGGCGTCGACGTCGTCCGGATCGGCGTTAGCACCTCGCCGATGCTCTATTACGCCGAGGCCACACTAGAGGTGGATGGCGGCATCCAGGTAACCGGCAGCCACAATCCCCCCGAGTATAACGGCTTCAAAATGGTGCACGCGCATGCGCCATTTTTCGGCGAGGACATCCAGGATCTCGCCGCGCTCGCCGCGTCGGGCGCCTGGAGCGAAGGGGCCGGCGAAGTCACGACCGCCGACGTGATCGACGCCTATGTCGACCGGCTGATGGCGGGATACGGGGGCGGCGCGTATCGGATTGGCTGGGACACCGGCAACGGCGCCGCCGGCCCGGTGATCGAGAAGCTCGTCCAGCGCCTGCCGGGTGAGCATCATGTGATCTTCGCCGAAATCGACGGCAATTTTCCCAACCATCATCCCGATCCTACCGAAGAGGCGAACCTCGCCGATCTGAAGCGCCTGGTCGCCAACAAGAACCTCGATTTCGGACTGGCCTTCGATGGCGACGGCGACCGGATCGGCGCGATCGACGGCTCGGGCCGGGTGATCTGGGGGGATCAGATTCTCTCCATATTGGTCGAACCTGCGCTGCGTGAGCACCCGGGCGCGCCGATCGTCGCCGACGTGAAGTCGAGCCAAGCGCTGTTCGACCGAATCATGGAGTTGGGGGGCGAGCCGGTGATGGCCCCGACCGGTCACAGCCTGATGAAACAGGCGATGACCCGCACCGGCGCGCCGCTGGGCGGCGAACTCAGCGGGCATCTGTTCTTCGCGGGCGAGTATTACGGCTTCGACGACGCGCAATACGCCGCCGTCCGCCTGATTCGCGCGGTGCATCTGTCGGGGCGTTCGTTGACGGAATTGCGTGACGCGATGCCGGCGCTGGTGGCGACTCCGGACCTGCGCTTTCCGGTCGAGGACACGCGGAAGTTCGCGGTGGTGGACGAGGTGATCGCGCGGCTTGGGTCGGAGGGCGCGGAGATGGACCTCACCGATGGTGCGCGCGTGACAACCGCCGACGGCTGGTGGCTCCTCCGCGCGTCGAACACGCAGGCGATGCTGACGGTGCGCGCCGAGGCGAAGAGCGAAGCGGCGCTCGGTGCGTTGCTGGCCGAGGTCGATGCACAGCTCGCGGCGAGCGGCGTAACGCGCGCGGCACCTTAAACAACCGCACACCCCGGCGGAGGCCGGGGCCCAGTTGGAAAGGTGGCAATAACGGCGTGCTGGCTTCCGTTAGCGACGTTACCCAACTGGACCCCGGCCTCCGCCGGGGAGGTGGAGGAGGGGTAGGTTCGTTAGGATATCGGCACCACCGACCGAACCGATTGACACGCCAAGCACCTCGCCTACCGTCCGTCCAACCCCAAGGAGTCCCCGATGGAGCGCCCAGTCGACGAATTCCGCTCCAGCACGCGCCGCTGGCTGCTTGGCAGCTTTGCCGGTTGGGGAACGCTGCTGACCTGTCTTGCCGGCGTCGGCTTCGTCATCATCGGCGTGCGCTGGCTCAAGAACCGCAGCGCCTCCTACGAGATCACCGACCAGCGCCTGATCATCAAGCGCGGCATCCTGTTCAAGACGATCGACGAGATCGAGCTCTACCGGATCAAGGATGTCCGCCTCGGCTATTCGCTGCTCAACCAGATGACCGACATCGGCACGATCATCCTCACCTCCAGCGACCGGACGACCAGCGGCGGCGAGTTCATCCTCCGCGATATCCCGATGGCGCGCGATCGCCGCGAAGGCCTGCGCAAACTCGTCGACCGTGCCCGCCAGCGCCGCGGCGTACGCGAGATGGATATCGACCATGAGGACGCATACGCGCTGGATTAAGCGCGCTTTTGTCCCCACATGGCGGGCATGGCGCCCCCCTATCCCAAGCCCAAACCGCAACCGCAGATGATCCGGGTCGTCGACCTGGAGACCACCGGTTCGGCCCCGCCCGCGCACGGCGTCTGCGAGATCGGCTGGCAGGACGTCGCGCTAGGCGAGGACGGTCGCTGGGAGATTTACGGCGAAGGCGGCAGCCTGCTCGTCAATCCCGGCCGGCTGATCCCGCCGATCACCCAGGCGATCCACCATATCCTCGATGAGCATGTCGCCGACTCGCCGTATTGGCACGACTGTGCGCGCCAGGTGCTCGATCCCTGGCCGCGCCGGCTCGCGCTGGCCGCGCACCGGGCGGATTTCGAACAGAAATTCTGTACGCCTGCGCTCACCCGCGATGCCGAGTGGATCTGCACCTGGAAATGCGCGCTCAGGCTCTGGCCCGACAGCCCGAGCTTCTCGAACCAGGTGCTGCGCTACTGGCGCAAGCCGCAGGGCATGGAGCACGAGCGCGGCCTGCCTGCGCACCGCGCGTTTCCTGACGCCTACGTCACCGCGTTTCACCTGCGCGACATGCTCAACGAGGCGAGCTTCGCGCAACTCGTCGAATGGTCGCGCGATC
>JAJNQF010000118.1 GCA_021154945.1 Sphingomonas sp. | reverse complement strand
CGCGACGAGGTTGACGAGCAGCGCGCGCGACGGCGGCGTCTTCAGATATTCCACGACATGCGGCTCGATGCCCGCATTGCGGATCAGCCCGAGCACGTTGCGCGACGTGCCGCATTCCGGGTTGTGATAGATCACGATATCGACGGCCACGGCGGGTCCTTTCAGCAGCACGGGGTGAGTTCGGCGAGCAGCGGCGCGCACAGGTCGGCGTTGCCGGCGCAGCAATCCTTGACGAGGAACAGCATCAGCGCACGCACGCCATCGAGGTCGGCACGATAGACGATCGAGCGACTGTGACGCTCGGATCGCACCAGCCCGGCGCGTGCGAGCACCCCGAGATGAGCTGACATCGTGTTCTGCGGCACGTTCAGCTGCCGCGCGATCTCGCCGGCAGCGATCCCGCCGGGCTCATGCCGCACCAGAAGCCGAAACGTATCGAGCCGCGTGGTCTGTGCGAGCGCGCCGAATGCTATGATTGCCGAATCGCTATCCATATATCCAGCATAGTAGATATCTCTGATTTGGAAAGAGCGGCGTTCGATCATCGATCGGGTTCGGCTGTCGCGCCAGCCGAGATGAGCCTCCCGCAGCGCCGAAGAGGCGTTGCGGTTGCGCGCTACTGCGGCATCCCCGGCCCCGCCGGCGTGGCGAACCAGATGACGTGCCGGGGTCCCTTGCCGTTGCTGCGGGCGCGGACGACCACTTCGTCGGTGCGGAACCCGGCCGATGCCAGGCGCCGGCTGAAAACCGGATCGGGTGCGGCCGACCAGATCGACAGGATACCGTCGGGCGTAAGGGCCCGCTTCGCCGCCGCCAGACCGCGCGTCGAATAGAGCCTGTCATTGTCGGTACGGGTCAGGCCATCCGGACCATTATCGACATCCAGCAGGATGGCGTCATACGCCGAGGCGGTCTCGGCGATGACCGACGCGACGTCGCCCTCGACCAGCCTTACGCGCGGATCGTCGAGACACCCGGCCATCAACGACGCCATCGGACCCCGTGCCCAGGCGATGATCTCGGGTACCAGTTCGACCACCGTTATCCGTGCCGTGTCGTCGAGAGCCGCTAGCGCGGCGCGGAGCGTGAAACCCATCCCGTACCCGCCGATCAGCAGATGCGGCCTTGGCCGGTCGTGCAATCGCGCGCACGTCATCTCGGCCAGTGCCTCTTCCGAACCGCTCATCCGGGTGCTCATCAGCTCGGCGCGATCGAGCAGGATCATGAAATCCGCCCCACGCCGATAGAGCCGCAGCTCTTCGCCGCCGCCCGGCACGATCGCTGTCGCCATCAATTCTCGCGGGGTCATATCATTCTCGAGTCCGAGGATACCGAACGTGTGCATCACCGATGCCGATGCCTCGGCGCTGTGCCGCGTGTCGTTACCCGGCGCAGCGCGGCGCGTACAGGAGGATATGGCGCATGTCGGCCCATACCGGAACGCCGCGGCCGCAGATCACACCCGCGGATTACGCCCGGTGAGCAAATCGCAGGACGACCGTCGTCCCCCCGTCCGTATCCGCCAACGTGACATTTGCCTTGAGGCGGGCGGCGGCGGAGCGGACGATCGCCAGGCCCAGCCCGCTTCCCTCGGGGCTGCCGGGCGCACCGAGCCTGACGAACCGGTCGAACACCATTTCGCGGTGTTCGGGTGCGATGCCGGGGCCGTCGTCGGCGATCGTGACCGTCGTCGCCGCCTGGGTCGCCTCGAGCATGATCGAGACGGTGCCGCCGCGCCGATTGTAGCGGATGCCGTTGTCGACGAGGTTGGAGAGGATCTCGAAGATCAGCGTCCGGTGACCCGACACGACCGGGCCGGTGGTCCCCTCGCCTTCCAGCGTCAGGTCGATGCCCGCCTCGATCGCGTGCTTGATTTGGCGGGTGATGACCGCGGCGGCGACTTCGCGCAGGTCGACCGCTTCGAGCGGGGCCGACACGCCAGCTTCCTCGGCACGCGCCAGGGCGAGCAATTGCGTCACGAGCCGTTCAAGCCGGACGACCGCGTCGGCGATCTCGTCCAAAGCCTCGCGCCGCTCCGCGTCCGAACCGCGGCGAGCGAGCGCGACCTGGACCTTCAGCACCGACAAGGGCGTGCGCATCTGGTGCGAGGCGTCGGCGGTGAAGCGGCGGACGCCGACGGTGGCGGTGTCGAGCTGCGCCAGGAGACGGTCGAACGCGCCGGCGAGCGGGCGGAGTTCGCTGGGAAGCGGGCCGGTGTCGAGCGGGGAGAAATCCGGGCGCGCGCGTTCGTCGCGCGCTTCGACGGCACCGCGGAGGCGGGCCAGCGGACGGAGGGACCAACCCAACGCCGGGCGGAGGAGCAACGCCGCGGCACCGACGAGGACGCATTCGCCGATCAGCAGCGCGAGCATGAGGCGCCGGGTGAGCGCACCGCGGTTGTCGAGCGTCTCCGCGATCTGGACGATGACCGGCTTGTCGATCCGTGGGAGCGAGCGGCGGACTTCGGCGATGCGAATCTTCTGGCCGCGGTAGCGCGCGAACCGGTAGCGCGGCACGTCGATCGCGAGCGTTGCGGGGTCGGGCGCGGGCAAGTCCGCATAGCCGGTCAGCAGGTCCGGCCCCACGGCCACGCGGTAATAGACGTTGTCGCGTTCGGTGTTCTCCAGCATCCCGAACGCGGCCGCGGGCAGGTCGAGCGTCACCTCGCCGCGCTCGACCTGCACCGTTTCCGCGATCGCGCCGAGCGCACCGCCGAGCACGCGGTCGTTGGTGCGGCGCACGACGTCGGCGATCAGCGTCGCGCCGACCACGCCGATCAGGATCGCCGCCGCCAGCAACGGGCCGAGCACCGCGACCAGCAGCCGGGTGCGCAGCGCCGGGGTGCCCCGATCGGCAGCTACGGTCTCAGCCGGCATCGAGCATGTAGCCGACGCCGCGGACTGTGCGGATGCCCGGGCCGTCCGGCGCGAGCTTGGTCCGCAGGCGGGTGACATGGACCTCGATCGCATTGTCGCCGACCGGCTCGTCGAACCCGAACACCTCGCCGATCAGCAGCGCGCGCGGCACCACGCGGCCTGCGCGCGTCGCGAGCGCCTCCAGCACCGCGCGCTCGCGCCGGCGCAGGTCTAGCGCGCGGCCCGCGATGTCGGCGTCGCCGGTCGAGCGGTTGATCGTCAGCGTACCGACGCTGAGCACCGGCAGCGGATCGCCGCCCCGCCGCCGGCCGAGCGCGCGCACCCGCGCCTCCAGTTCCTCGGGCTCGAACGGTTTGCGCAGATAGTCGTCGGCGCCGAGATCGAGCCCGCGCACCCGGTCGTCGAGTGCGTCGCGGGCGGTGAGCATCAGGACGGGGACGCGCTCGCCACGCTTGCGCAGCGTCTCGAGCACGGTGAACCCGTCGATGCCGGGCAGGCCGACGTCGAGGATCACCAGCGCATAGGGTTCGCCCGCGACCACCGACAGCGCATCCTCGCCGGTCGCGACGTGATCGACCGCATTGCCGCCCGCGCGCAGCAACGCGGCGATGCTGCGCGCCAGCGCGGCGTCGTCCTCGATCAGCAGGATGCGCATGAAAACCCGTGAAAGGTTGGTGACAGGTTCGGTTCGTACTCCACG
>JAJNQF010000095.1 GCA_021154945.1 Sphingomonas sp. | reverse complement strand
TAGCGTCGGTCAGCACGATCTTGCCACCGGAAACGCGCGCCGTCAGCGCCTCGCCCTGCACGGTGGTGAGCGTCGCCTTGTCGCCCCCAGCCTTGATCGCCGCCAGCGCCGCCTTCGCCGTGATCGTCCCCGGCACGACGTGATAGGTCAGGACACTGGCAAGCTGAGCCTTGTTCTCCGGCTTCAAGAGCGTCGGCACCGTGCCGGCGGGTAGCTTCGAAAAGGCCGCGTTCGTGGGTGCGAATACCGTGAACGGGCCAGGACCAGACAGGGTCTCGACCAGATCTGCGGCCATCACAGCAGCCACAAGCGTGCTCAGGTTACTCGCGGCGGACGCATTCTGGACGATCGTTTTGCTTGCATACATGGCGGCGCCGCCAACCTTCGGGTTAGCCGCCACCGCAATAACCGGCACCGATACCGATAGGGCGAAGCAAACGCCCAATGTGCGCGCGATCCGTGATGTCATGTTGATTTCTCCTAGCGTCATACACCCCCGCTTGCTCGCCACCGACAAGCTTTCGGGACCCTGAAACGACAGGCTTGGAGTAAAGCCACACCCCCTTTTCGGGGCGCGACATGCCTCACCGCCGCTCCGTTGTGCTGTTTTGCTACTCGACGTGCGGCAAGCAATACGGACTAAGGGATAGGTTCGACCTAGCAAGGGTAAGAAGACCTCGTTTTATCACGAGACGACGACGTCGGCGGCAACGGGATATGGGCCGGGCGCGCAACGGGACGCACGGCGTATCGCCTCCAAATTTCTTTGCCGGCGCCTGATCCAGCGGGATAGCGTGCATGATGGCTCGCCTCAAAACCACGATTCGCCAACTCAGCTATTTCGTTGCGCTTGCCGAGGAAGGCAGCTTCACGCGGGCCGCTGAGCGCATGGGCATTTCGCAGCCTTCGCTGTCGCAACAGATCCGCATCCTCGAAACGATCGTCGGCACCACGTTGTTCGAGCGGGGCGGACCCGCCATCCTGACCCCGCTCGGGCGCGACTTGCTCGACAAGGCGCGGCGCATCCTCCTAGATGTCGCCGATCTCGAAGACTTCGGGACGACATCGAGCGATCCGTTGATCGGCACGATCCGGCTCGGCGTGTCGCCGACGCTCGGCGCCTATCTGTTGCCCGGGCTCGTCGCGCGCCTGCACCGCGAGCATCCGGCGCTCCGGGTCCATGTCCGCGAAGGCCTGCCGACCGCGCTCGCGTCGGGGCTTGCCAGCGGCGTCCACGATCTGATCCTGGCGCAACTGCCCGTGCCGGGCGGCGCGTTTCACAGCGAAAGACTGTTTCGCGAGCCCCTGTACGTCGCGATGGCAACCGATCATCCGCTCGGGGCCAAGGCGATCATCGCCCCCGCCGATCTGCGCGGCGCCAATTTGCTGACCCTGCTGCCCGAATACCGGCTTTCCGAGCAGATCGCAGCGATCGCCGCCGATGTCGAGGCGACCGTATTGCGCGATTACGAAGGCACCAGCCTCGACGCGATCCGGCAGATGGCGGGCATGAACATGGGGCTCGCCTTGTTGCCCGAACTCTATGTCCGGCAGGAAATTCGAGAGGGTGACGATGTCACGGTCAGACCGATCAAGGGTGGCCGCTATTACCGGGAGATCGGCCTGTTGTGGCGACAGGGCGCAGGGCGAGCGCCGGCCTATGGCCTGATCGCCGATCTGTTACGCGCCGTCGGCCCATAGGTAAATCCTATCGAAGAGATAGGTACCGTTATCTTGCTCCAATGCAGAGGACCGGCAATCCTAGTATCGGATCAGGTGCGAGGGTCGGATGGCGAGCGAACATATCGGATGGCGGGCGGCATCGGGCTGGCTCGCGGAAATCGTCGGGCCGGACATGCCCTATGTCCGCCTCGCGATGGTGTATGGCGTGGCGATCAGCCTGTTGTCGCTCGCCACGCCGATTTCGGTACAGCTGCTGATCAACAGCGTCGCCAATACCGCGATGCCCGCCCCCCTCTGGACGCTCGCTGGGCTGTTGCTGGGGCTGTTGCTGGTGGTCGCAGGGCTGAGCGCGATGCGGTTCTGGATGATGGCGTTGTTCGAGCGGCGGCTGTTCGCGCGCATCGTCGCCGAGATTACCGTCCGCGCCGTCCATGCGCAGAACCCGTTTTTCGCCGATCAGAATCGCGGCGACCTGTTCAACCGCTATTTCGATCTCGTGGTGGTGCAGAAAGCCGTGCCGAGCCTGGTCATCGGCGGGTTCACGATCATCCTGCAATCCGCGGTCGGGCTGATCGTGACCAGCTTCTACCACCCGTTCTTCCTCGGCTTCAACGCGCTGCTGCTACTCGTCGTCCTGGCCATCTGGATGATCTGGTCGCGCGGCTCGATCCGCTCCGCGGTCCAGCTCAGCCACGCCAAGCACGACGCTGCGCGCTGGCTCGAAGGCGTCGGCGGATCGAACGGCTTCTATAAATCGAGCCGCCATTTCGATTTCGCGATGGACCGGTCGGAAGCGGTCACCGCGACCTATGTCGACCGGCATCGTCGCTATTTCCGCTACAGCTTCACCCAGACCGTCGCGTTCCTGCTGCTCTATGCCTTTGCGAGTGCGGCGCTGCTCGCGCTTGGCGGCAATCTGATCCTGCGCGGCGAGCTGTCGATCGGGCAGTTGGTCGCCGCCGAGCTCATCCTCAGCGGCGTCTTCTACGGCGTGTCGCAGCTCGGCTGGTATCTCGACTCGTTTTACGACCTCGTCGCGAGCGCGGAGGAATTGTCGCTGCTCTACGCGATCCCGCAGGAGGACGCGGTACGGACGTCCGGCAAGGCGCCCGGCGATGGCGCGGTGCGTCTCGACGGCGTGGTGACCGAGGGCGCGCGGTTCGATTTCACGCTCGCGGCGGGCGAACAGCTCGTCATGCGCGCCGATGGCGATGCCGAGCGACAGCTGGCGATGGTGCTCAAGCGCCATGTCGTGCCCGAGCGCGGGCTGGTGACGGTGGGCGGCGCCGACATGGCGACGTTCGACATGTATCTGCTGCGCTCCGAGGTGATGGTGCTCGACCGGCCGACGATCGTCGAGGTGACGATCCGCGACTATCTGACGCTCGCCGCCGCGGATGCCGATGCGACGGCGATGCTCGAGGTGCTCGAGACTGTCGGCTTGCGGCAGCGCGTCGCCGCCCTGCCGCACGGGCTGGATACCCCGCTCGCGGCATCGGGCTATCCGCTGTCGATCGGCGAAGTCATGGCGCTGAAGCTCGCCAACGCCTTGTTGGTGCGGCCCCATGTGCTGATGTTGTCGCAGCTCTATGACCTGATCCCGACCGATCGGCTGGCCGAGGTGTTGCGCCGGCTCAAGACGAGCGGGACGACGGTGTTGCTGAGCACGGGGCGCCCCGAGGACATCGTGCTCGATGGCTGGTTCCATCTCGAACCCGACCGGCAACGCCGCTTCCCCGATTGTGCGGCGCTGATCGCAGCGACGCAGCAGGAGGCCGGCCATGCCGTATAAGCCCGATCGCATCGCGCATTTCCCGACCTTGGCGGGCATGCGTGCGCCACGGATCGCAACGACGATCGCCTGGATGCTGGTGCTCGGGATCGCCAGCGCCGCAGCGATCATGCTTTTCGTACCGTGGTTGCAGACCGCCAACGGCACGGGACAGGTCGTCGCGCTCGATCCAGGCGATCGCCAGCAGCAGGTGACCGCGCTGGTCCCCGGCCGGGTCGATCGCTGGTACGTGCAGGACGGCCAGCACGTCGAGCGCGGCGATCCGATCGCGCGCGTGGTCGATCTCGATCCCGATTTGCTCTCGCGTCTCGCCGCCGAGCGCGCGCAGGTGCAGGCCGAGATCGCCGCGATCCAGCAGAGCCGCGCGGTCGCGGGCATCGACGTCGCGCGCACCGGGCAGTTGCTCGCCGAAGGCCTCGCCGCGCGCCGCGACTATGAGCAGACCCAGATCAAGGTCGCCGACGCCGGCGCCAAGCTTGCCGAGTCGCGCGCGAAGCTCAACCGGATCGACATCCAGCTCAACCGCCAGTCGGCCCAGCTCGTGCGTGCGCCGCGCGACGGCCGCGTTCAGCAACTGAACGCCGCCAGCGGCAGCGCGCTGGTGTCGCCCGGCACGGTGCTGGCGGTGATCGCCCCCGAACGCGTCGAGCGCGCGGTCGAACTGTATGTCGATGGCCGCGACATGCCCGTGATCCGTCCGGGTCGCCCGGTCCGGCTGGAGTTCGAGGGCTGGCCCGCGATCCAGTTCAGCGGCTGGCCTTCGGTCGCGCAAGGGATGTTCGACGGGCGCGTGCGGATGATCGATCCCAATGCGGCCCCCGACGGGACGTTCCGCATCCTCGTCGAACCGCGGCCGGGCAAGCCGGGCTGGCCGACCGACGCATTCGTCCGCCCGGGCGGGAAGGTGCGCGGCTGGGTGCAGGGCGAAACGGTCCGCGTCGGCTATGAAACATGGCGACAGCTCAACGACTTCCCGCTGGAGTTCGGCCGGCGCGGCGCAGCGGCGCTCACCGCGCAGCCCAAGGCGCCGGCAAAGGCGAGCGCCGACGACGCGGCCAAGGATGGGGACGCCAAGAAGTGAAGCGGATGATCGCCATTCTGCTCGTGGTGCTGAGCCCAGCAATCGCGTCCGCGCAAGTCGCGCCGCTGACGCTCGACGAGGTGCTGCGATCGTCCGCGCGTTCGGCGCCGCAGATCGTCGAGGCGCTCGCCAAGGTGCGTCAGGCGGACGGGAAAGCCTTGTCCGCCGAGGGGGCGTTCGACACCGTGTTCGACGTCGATTCGAAGGCGCGCGTCGCCGGCTATTACGACGGCACCGTCGTCGAGGGCCGGGCGACGCGGCCGCTCACCGGCAATGGCGGCTATGTCTATGGCAACTACCGCGCGTCGCGTGGCACGTTCCCGGTCTATGAGGACCAGGCCTATACCAACAAGCTGGGCGAGGCGAAGGTCGGCGCGCTGTTCGCGCTGCTGCGCGACCGGGTGATCGACGAGCGCCGCACGAGGCGGACCATCGCCGGCACCGAGATCGACGTCGCGCGGTTCGAGGCGGATATGGTCGCGATCGGCGTGCAGCGGCGCGCGGTCGACGCCTATCAGGCCTGGGTCGCGGCGGGCTTGCGCCTGCGCGCCTATCGCGACCTGTTGCAGCTCGCCGAGCAGCGCCGCAGCGCGATCGGCCGGCTGGTGACGCTGGGCGCAAGGCCAGAGATCCTGCTCGTCGAGAACGACCAGAACCTCGTCCGGCGTCGCGCGCTGGCGGTACGCGCGGAACAGGATGTCGCGGCGGCCGCCAATGCGCTGTCGCTCTATCTGCGCGACGAGGCAGGCGCGCCGGTGACGGTATCGGACGATCGCATGCCTGCAGATGCCGGCGCTTTGGCAGCGCTGGCCGTCGCGAAGACCCGGGCGGGGCCGGTCGAGCGCCCCGATTACCGCGCGGTGCTCGCGCGGATCGACCAGGCGACGTCGCGGCTGATCCTGGCGGAGAACGACCTGTCGCCGCGGCTCGACCTGCGCGGCGAGGTCGGCAAGGATGTCGGCCCGGTCGGCCTCGGCGGACCCAACCGGACGCCGCTGGAGGCCGCGGTCGGGTTCAAGTTCAGCGTCCCGTTGCAGAACCGCTCCGCCAAGGGCCGCGTCGCCGAGGCGCGTGCAGAGATCGACGCGCTCGGCCAGCGCAGCCGGTTCCTGCGCGACCAGATCAGTGTGGAGGTCCAGGGGATCGTCATCGCGGTGACTGCTGCCGAACGCCTCGCGTCGATCGCCGACGAAGAGCGCCAGCTTGCCGACCGACTGGCCAACGCCGAGCGCCGTCGGTTCGAACTGGGATCGGCCGACTTCTTCCTGGTGAACCAGCGCGAGGAGACCGCCACCGACGCACGCGTTCGCCTGGTCGATGCACAAGCGCGCATCGCATCCGCCCGTGCCGAGCTGGCCGCCGCGACCGCCGATCGAGCAGCGCTGAAACTAAGCCAGGAATAGCGATACGCACGGGCTAGCGTAAAAACCAGAAATAGCGCCAACCCAGGCCGAGACGAGCGTGATGCACGCCGCCTGACGTCAGCCGTGGTGTGAACTTCACGCCTTATCCGAAATAGGCCGACCGTCATAAAACGTCAGCATAACTGACACGCTTCTGTCGCTGCGGCAGCATAAGCGCGGCAATCGAGGCCGTAGAACGGTCTCGTGCAAGGGCGGAGGCCACCTTCCCGTGTCCGGGAAGCCACTCTGCTCATCCCTGTCGGAGATGCTGGCCCAATGTCGTTTCTTTCGCCCACTCGGCGCGTCCGCCTCATCGCCTCCGCCGCGTGTACGCTCCCGCTGCTTTTCGTCGCCAGTGCCGCAAACGCCGAGGACCCGACCGCCGATCCCGACCAGACCAAGTCCGATATCGTCGTCATGGGCGAACGCGCGATCCGATCCGACAAGGAACAGTCGACGTCGGTCCGCGATTCGATCGTTTACGACGATCTCGAGACGCTGTCCGCCGACGGGAGCGTCGCCGGCCAGTTGATCCTGCTGCCCGGGATCAGCGCGATCGAGGACGGCGATGCGCCGCGCTTCGTCAGCATCCGCGGCATCTCGCCCGATCTCAACCAAACCACGATCGACGGGATCACCCTCGCCACGATCGGCAATGACGGCGAAGGCTCGCGCAAGGTCAACCTCCAGCAGATCCCGTCCGAACTCTCCTTCCACAACGACGTCTACAAGACCTTCACCGCCGAGCAGGACGGCGCGGCGATCGGCGGCATCGTCGATGTGGTCACGCGCAGCGCCTTCGCGCTCAAGCGGCGCTACGTGATGGTCGACGGCTACGGCATCTATTCGTCGTTCAAGGGTGATGGCGGCAGCAATGCCGGCAACGGCAGCACGCCGCATTTCGGTGGCGGCGGCAAGATGGTGTTCGCGGACAAATTCGGTGCGGGCGACCAGTTCGGCGTGGTCCTGTCGGCACGCTACGAAAACCGCATCCGCAACTCGCGCAAATGGTGGCAGGATACCAAATATTACTTCGACGATGCCGGCAAGAAGCTGGCGGGGCCGGACGATCCGGCGTGGAACGGCATCGCCGTGCCCTACAACCACAGCTATGGCAGCTACACCAACCGCCTCCAGACCGCGGGCAGCTCGGCAAAGTTCGAATGGCGCCCGCTCGGCACCGATATCTATGCGTCACTGCTCGGGTTCAATTATCGTCAGTGGGAATCCTCGACGATGAACAAGAACGATTTCTACACCAAGAATGCGGTCAGCGATCTCACCGCGGAGGGCGGCGGATCGGACATCAACAGCATCTATTCGCGCTATCGCTACGATACCTGGAACAAGGCGACGGTCGGCGCGATCGGCAATGTCGAATGGCATGACGACCGCTCGTCGCTGCGCGTTCGCGGCGGCTATACGCGCGCCAGGTACGACAATACGCAGCCCTATATCGGCGTTCGCACGTATCCGACCGGGCTTTCGCTGGACTGGGCCGCGGCGAACGACGGCAATGGCGGGCTGCCATACGTCACCGGGATCAACAAGCCCGGCATGGTGATCGGGTCGCCCTACAAGCTCAGTACCGCGCAGACGACCTACCGCATGGCCAATGAGGGGCTGGCGAATGCGCGCGTCGACTATGGCTGGAACGCCGAGCCCGAGGATCGCGGCTTCGGGTTCGTCACCGGCATCGAATTCCGCAACCTGGAACTGTCGCGCAACGTCGACATGACCGAATACAAGCTCGGCCAGGCGATGAACGCCTATCTCTACGATCCCGGCTATGTACCGGTCGGCGCGCCGCAATCCTTCCCCTGGGTCGATTACGCGCGGGTGAAGAGCGAGCTGTGGCCCAAGTTCGTCAAGGACGTACCCAATTCGACCTATGACAGCATCACCGGCGATTATCGCTATACCGAACGGCTGGTAACGCCGTATCTGTCGCTCCATTACGCCACCGACGACACCACGCTGGTCGCCGGCGTCCGCTACGACCACACGCGCTTTTCCGCGTTCCAGCCGACGATCACCGGCGGCACCGCGTCGGCGGTGATGACGCGAAGCAAGGGCGGGTACCAGTATCTGCTGCCGTCGTTCACCGGCATCCAGGACTTCGCCGGCGGCAAGAAGCTGCGGTTCTCGTACAGCCGTACGCTCGGCCGTCCGACGCCCGGCAACATCGCCCAGCCGGAATCGCTCAATTGCGGCGACGAGGATTGTTCGATCAGCCGCGGCAACCCCGATCTGCGCCCACGCCGATCGGACAATCTCGATGTCCAGTTCGAGCAGTATTTCCACAAGGACGGCATCATCTCGCTCGGTGCCTTCGCCAAGTGGATCAAGGACGACATCTTCACGCTGACCACGACGCAGCTGATCGACGACGTCAACTACCGGGTTCGCCAGCCGCTCAACGCCGACAGCTCGCGACTGTACGGCGTGGAGTTCCAGGCGGCCGATCACGACGTGAACCTGTTCGGCCAGCGGATCGATCCGTTCTTCAACGCGACCTGGCTGAAGGGCCGGATGTCGATCACCAGCGATGCCGGGACGCGCTCGCTCGACCGGCTGATCTACCAGCCGAAATGGATCATCAACGGCGGTGCGACGCTGCGCCTGCCCGCGATCGACGGGGCGTTCCGCGCCACCGTCACGCACCGCGGCAGCTACATGGAGGGCATCGGCGAAACCGCGCAGGACGACAATGGCCGTGCCGAGCTGACCACCGTCAACCTCGGGCTGTGGCACCGCGTGACGTCGCACGTGACGTTCAAATACGAGATCACCAACCTGCTCAACGACCAGCCGAAATTCCTGGTCGGCAACGGCCTTCGCTACGTCAGCGAAGTCGACGACTATGGCCAGGGTGCCTTTTTCCACATCATGCTGCGCTGATCAGCCGAACGGAGTTACGACCATGTACGAAGTCGACCGCCGCTATCTTCTGTCCGCGCTGGGGAGCCTGACCGCGGCCGGTCTGCTGCCATGGCGCGCCGGTGCCGCCGAAGTGCGCCCGCGCAACCTGATCGAGGACCCGCGCTTTCCGACGCCGCCGTTCACGCTCGGCGTCGCGGCCGGCGATCCGGATGCCTCGGGCTTCGTCATCTGGACCCGGCTCGCGCCGCTGCCGCTTCAGCCCGACGGCGGCATGATGATGGCCCCGGTGCTGGTCGCGTGGGAAGTCAGCGCCGACCCCGAATTCCGCCAGGTGCTCCAGCGCGGCGAGGCGATCGCGCACCCTGAGCTGGCGCATTCGGTCCACGTCGAAGTCGCCGGGCTCGCCCCCGCGCGGCCCTATTGGTATCGCTTCACCTGCGGCGGCGAGCGCAGCGCCGCCGGGCGCGGCGCCACCCTGCCCCCGCCGGGCGCACCGCTCGACCGCGTGCGCTTCGCGGTCGCC
The DNA here is from genome assembly GCA_021154945.1 of Sphingomonas sp. Lineage (GTDB taxonomy): Bacteria > Pseudomonadota > Alphaproteobacteria > Sphingomonadales > Sphingomonadaceae > Sphingomonas. Next base: position 5,809 of record JAJNQF010000095.1, on the reverse strand, counting down.
GGGTGCCAGCATTACGAGGAAGGCTATTACACCGCGTGGCGGCACATCGCCGCCGAGCCGATCGACTTCGTGTTCCACTACGGCGATTACATCTACGAGGGTCCCGATCGCGGCGAGCAACCGCGCAATGCCAAAAAGCCGCTGATCCGCCGGCATCTCGGCCATGAAATCTATTCGATCGGCGATTACCGCCAGCGCTATGCGCAATATAAGAGCGACCCCGATCTGCAGGCCGCGCACGCCGCCGCGCCGTGGTTCGTCAGCTTCGACGATCACGAGATCGACAATAACTGGGCCGGCGACATCGATCAGGACAACACCGCGCCGGAAGTGTTCCGCACGCGCCGCGCAATGGCGATGCAGGCCTATTACGAGCATATGCCGCTGCGCCGTTCGTCGATGCCCGACGGATCGCACATGCAGATGTATCGCGGCGCGCGGTTCGGCGACCTGATGGACGCGTTCTTCCTCGATACGCGGCAATATCGCTCCGATCAGGTGTACGGCGATCGTGATGCGCCGCAGGGACCGGACGCGTTCGCGACCGAACGGTCGATCACCGGCGCACCGCAGGAGGCATGGCTGTTCAAGGGGCTCGATCGCTCCAAGGCACGCTGGAACCTGATCGCGCAACAGGTCTGCCTGATGAACCTGACCTATCACAAGGCGGGGCAGCCCGAGCAGCTGGTCTCGATGGATCAATGGTCGGGCTATATGAACAGCCGCCGCCGCCTGCTCGCGCATATCGACGCGCATTGCCCCGGCAACGTGATGACCGTCAGCGGCGACGCGCATCGTCATTATGCCGGCGACCTGATTCAGGACCATAGCAACGGCAAGATCATCAGCAGCGAATATCTCGCGACCTCGATCAGTTCGGGTGCGGACGGTGTAGGCGAGAATGACGACTATACCCGCTCGTCCCGCGCGGAAAATCCGAACCTCAAGGCGCTGACCGACAAGCGTGGCTATGTGCTGTGCGATGTCGGCCGCGATGCGTGGCGCGGCGACCTGAAGGTCCTCGACACGATCGCGACGCGCAACGGAACGCTGACGACGCACGCAAGCTTCGTCACCGAGCGCGGCAAGCCCGGCTTGCAACGCGCTTGATCCGTGCGCGCGGGACCAACAGGCGAAGTCCTTTCGCGAGTGCTTTACGACCGGCTACTCGCCAGCCTGCCGCGACCTCTAGACGTCCGACGCTCGTTCGGACGATGGCGGACTGATCAACGGCATGCTTCTCGGTCGTACCCCGATGGCGGACGTGAGCGCGTTGGCGAGTGCCGCAGCGGTCGGGCCCTGCGCGCACTCGCCCGTGCCGAGGAACGGCGTGCCCGGACGGTCGATCACCTCCACGGTCACGCTGCGCGGCACATCGGCGAAGCGGAGTATGGGATAGGTGCTCCAGTCGTAATCGGTACGGCGTGCACCGTCATGGCCAGCCGCCTCGATCGCGGTCCAGCTCAGCGACTGGACGATCCCGCCCTCGACCTGGTTGCGGATCCCGTCCAGATTGACCGCCTCGCCGCTGTCCACCGCAGCGACCGCGCGGTGGACGATCAGCCGGCCCTCGTCGGGGATACGCTCGACATCGAGCGCGACCGCGCAATAGGCGCCGTGATTCTTGTAGCGCGCAAAGGCGAAACCCCGCCCGCGATTGGGTGCGGGTCGGTATCGTTCCCAGCCGAACCGGTCCGCCGCGCGCCGGATCACTGCGGCGGCGCGCGGATCGTCGAGATGCGCCAGTCGGAATGCGACCGGATCACGTCCCGCCGCGACCGCCAGTTCGTCCATGAAGCTTTCGAGCGCGAAGATGTTGAGATGCGCGCCAAGCCCTCTCAATGCCGAGACGCGCACCGGCATGTCGGGCAGGAAATGGCTGACGATGGTCTGGTTGGGAAAGCGATAGAGCGGAATGGCATTGCGGTCGCCGCCGCCGTTCGGCTGCGGGATCGGCTTGGGTGGCGTCGGCGTGAAAGGCGGCATCACCTCGGCCCCGGCGAGAAGATCGCCGGCTGCCGTCGGGCGGGTGCTGTGCGTGTTGCTCCACACCTGATGCCGCCAGTCGACGATCCGCCCCGACGCGTCCAGCGCCGCATCGACCTGCGCGAGCATCGCCGGGCCGAGCGGTTCCCAGCCATGTTCCTGCTCGCGGCTCCATTGCAGCCGGACGGGCACGCCGGGCATCGCGCGCGCGATCAGCGCGACATCGCCCGCGACGTCGTCGGCACCGTTATGCCCGTAGCAGCCCGCTCCCTCGCGGTGGACGCAGCGGACGCGGTCGGCCGGCATAGCGAGCAACTCGGCGATCGCCTGGCGCAGCGGTTCGACGCCCTGGCTGTGCGTCCAGACAGTCAGCCGGCCCTCGGCGAACAGGGCGACCGCGCAGGACGGTCCGATCGCGCCGTGCATCAGATAAGGGCGGTCATAGCGCGCCGTCAGCCGCCGAATGCCCTGCGCCGCAGGATCGTCGCGACGCGTGTCGATCACCTGGCTTTCGCGGCGCATGGTCAACAGTCCCGCCGGCATGGGCGGTAGCGCCGGCACCGCCGGGTCGCGCACCCAGCGGCCACGGTTGGCGACCCGCAGCGCCTGCTCGAGCGGCCACTCCCGCGGTCCGACGATCGCGGCGAACCGCCCGACCTGCACGACTTTTGCGACACCCGATTGCCGGCGCAGCGCGGCGAGGTCCGGCGTCAATCGCGTGCCGGACGAGGGGCCGCGCAGCACCCGGGCGTGCACCATGCCAGGCAGCGTCATGTCGTGCACATAGCTCGGCAGGCCGGTCAGCTTGGCGGGCAGGTCGACGCGCGGCACCGATCGGCCGATCAGCCGCCGCGCCGCCAGCCGCTTGCGCGGCACGTCGGCGCGCGCACGCACCGCCAGCGACGTCGACGCGGCGAGCTCGGCATAGGTCGCGCGCCGTCCCTGCCCGTCGAGCACGACGCCGTCGCGCGTGAACAGTGTGGTCGCGACCACGCCCCATCGAGCCGCCGCGGTCTCGGCAAGCAACAGCCGGACGTTGGCGGCGGCGTTGGCGATCGCGGTGCCGCTCTGCTCGAGCGTCTGGCTGCCCGCGGTTACGCCCTCGTTGGGGGTCAGGGCGGTGTCCGCAGTGATGAGATCGACCTGCTCGATCGCCACGTCGAGTTCGTCGGCGGCCAGCTGCGCCATCGCGGTCTTCACGCCGGTCCCGAGTTCGACCTTGCCGGTGAACACCGTCACGCGACCATCCGGTGCGATGCGGATCCAGGCGTCGAGATCGGGAAACTTGGCCAATGTCCCGGCCAGGTCGGGCGCGACCGTCGGTGGCCCGCCGCTCCCCTCGCCGCCGCCGGTCTGTGCTAGCGCGGCAGCGGGCGCGAGCGAGAATGCGACCAGCAGCCCGCCCAGCACATCGCGACGTGACGCCTGCCCGCTCATGTCACCGGTTCCGCGGCATCGACTACGCCGCCGCCGCGCATCACCGCCGCGCGCCGAACCGCGCGCAAAATCCGCAAGTGCGTTCCGCACCGACACAGCGACGGTGCCATCGCCGTCCTCATTGCGTCTTCGGTCGGCGTGGTCGTCTGGCGCAGCAGCGCTTCCGCGCGCGCCATCATCCCGGGGATGCAATAGCCGCATTGCGCCGCCTGCTCGTGGAGGAAGGCGCGCTGGACGTCGCCGGGTCTGGCGGCCGTGCCGAGCCCCTCGACCGTGGTGACCTTGCGCGTCCCGATCGCACCGACAGGCATCAGGCAGGAGAATACCGGTCGGTCATCGACCAGCACGGTGCACGCCCCGCACTGCCCCAGTCCGCAGCCGAACTTGGCGGCATGGAGATGGAGATCCTCGCGGAGGACATAGAGCAGCGGGGTAGCGGGATCGACGTCGACGCGCGCCGCCGCCCCGTTGACGGTCAAGTCGATCATTCGCCCTCCTCGCGCGCCTTGGCGACGTCTTTCTCCAGGTCTTTCCAGGCCGGTCCGGTGCCGTGCCGCGCCTGCAGATACGCCACGATCTGCGCCACCTGACGGTCGTCGAGCGCATCGGCATAGGCCGGCATATAGGGCCCGTGCGCCGACACCGGCGGACGCAGCCCCTGCAGGATGATCTGGATCGTGTCGCGGGGGTTGTCCTCGTGCAGCGGCGTGCCGAGCGGCAAGGCCGGGCGCCCCGCGACCATCATCGCCGCACCCGGCTCATGGCATACCGCGCAGGCGCCGTCGTACAGTCGGGCGCCATCCGGATGCCGCTGCGATGCCAGCGCCCGACGATCGGGCAGCGGCGGCTCGACGCGCGCGGCTGGCGCGTCGCGCATCTGCCACGCGTAATAGGTCGCCAGCGCGCGCACGTCCGCCGGCGCAGCGCGCGCCAGATTATACGTGACCGGCCCCATCGGCCCGGCGGCCGCGGCATGCGCGGTACTGAGGCCGGTGCGGAAATACGCATCGAGCCGGTCCACCGTCCATGCCCGAACTGCCGGCGAGCGCGCGTTGATCGCAGGGGCATACCAGCCGCCCGACCACCCGCCATCATAGGCCTCGGCGCCGCGCTTTTCCTGCTGCAACAGACCGCGCGGACTGTGGCACGCGGTGCAATGCGCCAGCGTCTCGCCGATGTAGCGACCCCGGTTCCATGCTGCCGACTGGCGAGGATCGGATGCGATCGGCTGCGGTCGCAAGAACAGCAGCTTCCAGCCGGCGAGCAAGGGCCGAAAGCCGAGCGGCGGGATCATCGTATTGGCCGGCGGTACCGCACGCACGGCGGGTCGGGTCATCAGGAACGCGTACAGCGCGCCCAGATCGCTGTCCGTCACGTTCGCATAATGCGTGTACGGAAAGGCCGGATACAAATGGCTGCCGTCACGTCCCACACCCTCCCGCATGGCGCGGTTGAATGCAGCCGGTGACCATTCCCCGATTCCCGTCACCGGGTCGGGCGTGATGTTGCTGCCGTAGACTGTCCCGAACGGCGTCTTGATCGGATAGCCGCCCGCATAGGGACGCCCGCCCGCGGCCTGGTGGCAACTAACGCAGTTCCCCAGCCGTGCGAGATTGGCGCCGCGCGCGACCAGCGCCGCATCGAACAACCGCGGATCAGGCCGCGTCACCGCCGCAATGGCCGGTCGGTAGGCGATGATCGCAAAGACCACTATGCCTAAGCACAGCGCAATCGCGGCCCATATGACGGTGCGCGTGATCCCTGACCGGCTCATTCCCCGCTATGTCTTTCGATCAGCGCTCGCCTTCGCCGCCTTCGCCTCGCTCGTTCTCGCCACCCTCATACTCGCCTTCGCCACGCTGGCCTGAATGCTGCTGCGCGGCGCGGGCGCGACGGGGGCTGCGGACGACATGCCGAGACTTGGCCGAGCGGACGACCTGACGCCCCTCGCCTTCACCTTCTCCCTCGCCGCGCTCGCCGCGCTCGTTCTCGCCGCCTTCGCCGACCTGATCGACCCACGACGCCAGCGGCTTGGCTGCCGCTTCGGTCAGCATGGCCTGGCCCGATTGCGCGACCACGAAGGCACCGACGCCCATCCACAATTTCGTACGCATGATATTTCCTTACTCGCCAAGCCGTTGGCCGCATGAGGGCTTACTGATAGTGCTTGCGACCCGACGCCATGCCGATGCCACGAGTTTCCCCATGCTTATCATGATTGCCAACGTTCTGGATGCCGACAATCTCCAGTGGCTGCGAGATAATCTCGGCAAGACCCGCTTCGTCGACGGGCGCCAGACCGCCGGTCGCGAGGCGCGGCCGGTCAAGCGCAACGAGCAGGTCGACCGGACCGACCCGTTGCTCGCCGACATGCAGGACCTCGTGA
>JAJNQF010000083.1 GCA_021154945.1 Sphingomonas sp. | reverse complement strand
CTGGGAACACGATCTGCTCCTTGATACCGCAGGCATAGTTGCCACGGCCATCGAAGCTCTTCGGGTTGAGACCGCGGAAATCGCGGACGCGGGGAAGAGCGATCGTGATGAAACGGTCGAGAAACTCGTACATGCGCTCGCGGCGAAGGGTGACCTTCACGCCGATCGGCATGCCCTCACGCAGCTTGAACTGCGCGATCGACTTCTTGGCCTTCGTCACGACAGGCTTCTGGCCGGCGATCAGCTCCATTTCGGAAGCAGCCTGGTCGACCTTCTTCTTGTCCTGCGTGGCCTCGCCGACGCCCATGTTCAGCACGATCTTGTCGATCCGGGGGATCTCCATGACGTTCTTGTAACCGAACTTCTCGGTCATCGCCTTGATGATCGTCTCGTCGTACATCTTCCGCATGCGCGGCGTGTAGGCGACCTCGGTGCCGGCCTTGTCGCCCTGAGTCTCTGGGCCAGTGTTCTGATCAACCATTGATCTTCTCCCCGGTCTTGACGGCGACACGGACCTTCTTGCCGTCCTGCTCCTCGAAGCGGACGCGGGTCGGCTTGCCGTCGGCGGTCACGTGCGCGACCTTCGAAACGTGCATCGGTGCTTCCTTGCGGATCAGGCCACCCTGCGGGTCACCCTGAGTCGGCTTGGTGTGGCGCACGGCGATGTTGACGCCCGATACGACGACCTTGTCGGTCTTCGGCATGGAGACGGTGACTTCACCGGTCTTGCCCTTGTCCTTGCCGGACAGGACGATGACCTTGTCACCCTTCTTGATACGCTGCGACGCCATTACAGCACCTCCGGCGCGAGGCTGATGATCTTCATGTGCTTCTTGCCGCGCAGCTCGCGAACGACTGGGCCGAAGATACGGGTGCCGATCGGCTCCTCGTTCTTGTTGACCAGCACCGCGGCATTGCCGTCGAAGCGGATGACCGTACCGTCTGCACGGCGGATATCCTTGGCGGTACGCACGATCACCGCGCGGTGAACGTCGCCCTTCTTCACACGGCCACGTGGCTGCGCTTCCTTGATGCTGACGACGATGATGTCGCCAACGCCTGCAACACGACGCTTGGAACCCCCAAGCACCTTGATGCACTGCACCCGCTTCGCGCCGCTGTTGTCAGCGACGTCGAGATTGGACTGCATCTGGATCATGGATCCGTATCCCTTCTCTGTCTCTGGGGTCGATACCGACCGAACCCCGCCTAAAAAATCACCCCGCCACGGACGAACCGCAGCGGGGAGGAGCGGCCGCTTAGCCGTTCCCTCGGTGGAACACAAGGTTCCAATGTAAACCGTCATCCTGACGAAAGTCAGGACCCAGAGCCAAAGGCGTTGCACCTGGCAACTCTGGGTCCCGGCGTTCGCCGGGATGACGGGATCTCGGTTCAGCCCTCGGCCGAAGCCCGCTCCGGCGTCGCGTGGGTGTTGACCCGCTCGATCACCTTCCAGGTCTTCAGCTTGGAGATCGGTGCGGTCTCTTCGATCCGAACCGTCTCGCCCTGCTTGAACTCGTTGCTCTCGTCATGAGCATGATACTTCTTCGAGCGACGGATGATCTTCCCGTAGAGCGGGTGCTTCACCTTACGCTCGACGTTCACGACCACCGTCTTGTCGCCCTTGTCGGACACGACCAGACCGGTCAGCACGCGCTTCGGCATGATACGTTCCTTACTTCGCGGCTTCAGCGCTGGTGCGCTGAGCCTGCAGGGTCTTGATGCGAGCGATGTCGCGGCGGACCTCACGAACGCGGCTCGGCTTTTCGAGCTGGTTCGTGGCGGCCTGGAAGCGCAGGTTGAACTGCTCGCGCTTCAGTTCGCCGAGCGACTCCGACAGCTGGTCGTCGCTCTTGGTCTTCATGTCGTCGATACGAGCCATGATCTTACTCGCCTCCCAGATGCGAGGTGTCGCCCAGGCGGGCAACGACCTTTACCTTGATCGGCAGCTTCATGGCCGCCCGCTCGAACGCCTCGGCGGCGATCTTGCCGTCGACGCCGTCGAGCTCGAACAGGATCCGACCGGGCTTGACGCGAGCGGCCCAGTATTCCGGCGCGCCCTTGCCCTTACCCATGCGGACTTCGGCTGGCTTTCCCGAGACCGGAAGGTCTGGGAAAATGCGGATCCACAAACGCCCCTGGCGCTTCATGTGACGCGTGATCGCGCGGCGGGCCGCCTCGATCTGGCGTGCGGTGATCCGGTCGGGTTCCATCGCCTTGAGGCCGTAGGAGCCGAAATTGAGCGAGAAGCCACTCTTGGCGTCGCCCGAAATCTTGCCCTTGAAGGCCTTCCGGAACTTGGTCTTTTTTGGTTGCAGCATGTCTGTTCCTGCCCCTTAGCGACGATCGTCGCGCTGCGGCCGCACGCCGGAGGTCTGAGCCTCCATCATGATGCGGTCGTACGACGTCGGATCGTTGCCGAGAATCTCGCCCTTGAAGACCCAGACCTTCACGCCGCACACGCCGTAAGACGTGTGCGCCGTAGCCTCGGCATAATCGATGTTCGCGCGCAGCGTGTGCAACGGAACCCGACCCTCACGATAGCTCTCCGACCGTGCGATCTCGGCGCCGCCAAGACGGCCACCGCAGTTCACCCGGATGCCCTCGGCACCGAGACGCATCGCCGACTGGACCGCACGCTTCATGGCGCGACGGAAGGCGATACGACGCTCGAGCTGATCGGCGATGCCCTGCGCGACGAGACGCGCATCGACTTCCGGCTTGCGGATCTCGACGATGTTCAGCGACACGGTCGACGACGTCATCTTGCCGATGGTCGAACGCAGCTTCTCGATGTCCGCACCCTTCTTGCCGATGATCACGCCAGGGCGTGCAGCGAAGATGGAGATGCGGGCCAGCTTGGCCGGACGCTCGATCACCACCTTGGAGATCGCGGCCTGCGGCAGCGTCTTCATGATGAATGCGCGGATCTTGAGATCCTCGAGCAGGAGCCGACCATAGTCGGCGCCTTCGGCGTACCAGCGGCTATCCCAGGTACGGTTGATCTGCAGACGCAGACCGATGGGGTTGCTCTTCTGACCCATTATGCTTCTTCCTGCTCGCGCACGACGATGCGCAGACGGCTGAATGGCTTGAGGATGCGGGTCGACTTGCCGCGGCCGCGGGTGGCGAAGCGCTTCATCGTGATCGACTTGCCGACCGAAGCCTCGGCGACGACGAGTGCGTCGACGTCGAGGTTATGGTTGTTCTCGGCGTTGGCGATGGCCGAGGCCAGCACCTTGCGCGCTTCGATCGCCATGCCCTTGGTCGAGAAGGCGAGGATGTTCATCGCATCGCCGACCTTCTTGCCACGGATCAGCGCAGCCACGAGGCCGAGCTTCTGCGCGGAACCACGGATCTGCGTACCGACCGAAAGCGCCTCGTTGTCCGCGACCTTGCGCGGGCTGACTTGCTTAGACATCAGCGCTTGCCCTTCTTGTCGGCGGAGTGGCCGGGGAAGTAGCGCGTGGGCGCGAACTCACCGAGCTTCATGCCGACCATGTCCTCGTTCACCGAGACGGGAACGAACTTGCGGCCGTTATACACGTTGAACGTGAGACCCACGAACGACGGCAGGATCGTCGAGCGACGCGACCAAGTCTTGATCGGCGAACGCGCGTTGGTGTCCTGGGCGGTTTCTGCCTTCTTGAGCAGATGAAGGTCCACGAAGGGGCCCTTCCAGACTGAACGAGCCATGTTAGCCCTTCCTCTTCGTCGAATGACGCGACCGGATGATCATCTTGTCGGTCGACTTGTTATGACGCGTGCGCGCACCCTTCGTCGGCTTGCCCCAAGGCGTAACCGGATGACGGCCACCCGAGGTACGGCCTTCACCACCGCCGTGCGGATGGTCGACCGGGTTCTTGGCGACGCCGCGCGTCAGAGGACGGATGCCCATCCAGCGCGAACGGCCTGCCTTGCCCAGGTTCTGGTTCTGGTTGTCGGGGTTCGAGACCGCGCCAACCGTCGCCATGCAATCGCTGCGGATGTAGCGCTGCTCGCCCGAGTTCAGGCGGACCATCACCATGCCCTTGTCGCGACCGACGACCTGCACGTACGTGCCGGCCGAACGGGCGATCTGACCACCCTTCATCGGCTTCATCTCCACGTTGTGGACGATGGTGCCGACCGGCATCTGACCGAGTTCCATGGCATTGCCTGGCTTCACGTCGGTCTTCTTGGCCGCGAGAACCTTGTCGCCGACGGCCAGACGCTGTGGCGCCAGGATATAGGCGAGTTCTTCGTCCGGGTACTTAACCAGGGCGATGAACGCGGTGCGGTTGGGATCATACTCGATCCGCTCGACGGTGCCCTCGACGTCCCACTTGCGACGCTTGAAGTCGATGTAGCGGTACTTCTGCTTGTGACCACCGGCGATGCCGCGCGAGGTCACATGGCCCTTGTTGTTACGGCCGCCGGTCTTGTGCTTACCTTCGGTCAGCGCCTTGACGGGGCGACCCTTCCAGAGCGACGACTTGTCGACCAGGATGAGACCGCGGCGTGCCGGCGATGTCGGATTATAATGCTTGAGTGCCATGGCCTCAGATCCCCGTCGTCACGTCGATGGACTGACCGTCCTTCAACGTCACGATTGCCTTTTTCATGTCGGAGCGCGAGTAGTTCGTGCCCTTCCACTTCTTGGTCTTGCCCTTCTGGACGAGCGTGTTCACGCCGACGACGTTCACGTCGAACAGCGCCTCAACGGCCGCCTTGATCTCGGGCTTCGTGGCGTCGTTCGATACCTTGAACACCACCGCGTTGTGCTCCGACAGAGTCGTCGTCTTCTCGGTGATGTGCGGGGCCAGGATAACGTCGTAATGACGATTATCGATGCCCGCCTTCTGCTTCTTAGCCATGGAAGCGCGCCTCCAGCTTTTCGACAGCGGCGCGCGTCAGCACCAGCGTGTCATGCTTCAGGATGTCGTAAACGTTCGCGCCGGCAGCCGGCATCACGTTCACTTCGTACAGGTTGCCCGCAGCGAATGCGAAGCTGGTGTCGACCATGTCGCCGTCGATGACGAGCGCACGCTTGCCGAAGCCGAGCTTTGCGAGATCGCCCTGCAGCGTCTTGGTCTTGCCACCCTCGACAGCCAGGCTGTCCATGATGACCAGCGAACCCGCCTTGGCGTGGCTGCTGAGCGCCATCCGCAGGCCGAGCGAGCGAACCTTCTTGTTCAGCGACGGGTTGAAGTCACGGACGCGTGCGCCGTGTGCCTTACCACCACCGATGAACACGGGTGCGCGACGATCGCCGTGACGAGCCGTACCGCCGCCCTTCTGGCGACCGAACTTCTTGCCGGTGCGTGCGACGTCTGCGCGCTCACGGGTGCCACGAGCCGCCTCGCGACGCTTCTCGAGCTGCCAGGTGACGACGCGGTGCAGGATGTCGGCGCGCGGATCGAGGCCGAAGACCTCGTCGTTGAGCTCGATGTCCGCTGCGTCAGTGCCGGCGAAAGATGAAACCTTGATCTTCACGCTCAGCCCTCCTGGCCGTCGGCTGCAGGTGCGTCGGTCGTTTCGGCCGGCGTGTCTGCTGCGGTGTTGCTGTTTGCGGTCTTGAGACCGGCGGGGAACGGTGCGTCGGCGTGGCGCGCGACCTTCACCGAGTCCTTGACGAAGAGCCAGCCGCCCTTGGAGCCAGGAACCGAACCCTTGACGAACAGGAGACCACGCTCGACGTCCGTCGATACGATCTCGAGGTTCTGCTGGGTGCGATACTTGTCGCCCATGTGGCCGGCCATCTTCTTGTTCTTGAAGACCTTGCCCGGATCCTGGCGCTGACCGGTCGAACCGAGCGAACGGTGCGAGACCGACACGCCGTGGGTTGCCCGCAGACCGCCGAAGCCCCAACGCTTCATGCCGCCCTGGAAGCCCTTACCCTGGGTCTTGCCCTGGATATCGACGATCTGGCCTGCGACGTAATGGTCGGCCGAGATCTCGGCGCCAACGTCGAGCAGGCCGTCTGCGTTCACACGGAACTCATGGACGACGGCCTTGGGCTCCACTTCGGCCTTGCCGAAATGGCCACGCTGCGGCTTTGCGACATTCTTCGACTTGGCGACACCTGCACCAAGCTGGACGGCAGTGTAGCCGTCACGATCCATTTCGCGAACGGAAACGACCTGATTGCCTTCGAGTGCCAGAACGGTGACCGGCACGTGCCGACCATCTTCCTGGAACAGGCGGGTCATCCCCATCTTCTTCGCGATCACGCCAGTACGCATGATCTTGTCCCTTCCTAGACAGAGGCCCCGTCGGACTATTCCTCGGGGGCTTGCGGACCATGTCCGGAGCGAGCTCCATGATGCGTCCACCTGACCCCATCCCCGGCAAAAGCCCTGAATGGAGTCGGTTCAACCCGGTAAATACGAAACGTGCCCCCGTCCCGGGCTGGTGCTCCTGCAAATGCGGAAGCGTGACGGGGGACGCTGCCCCGTCGGTTTTCACCGACGGCGGTATCCCAATGTCGAACGGCGCGGGACCGTTACCGGTCGACCGCGCCGCGCCAGCCCTTAGGCCAGCTTGATCTCTACGTCCACCCCTGCTGCGAGGTCGAGCTTCATGAGCGCATCGACCGTCTGCGGCGTCGGCTGGACGATGTCCAACATACGCTTGTACGTGCGCACCTCGAACTGCTCGCGCGACTTCTTGTCGATGTGCGGGCCGCGGTTCACGGTGAACTTTTCGATGCGCGTCGGAAGGGGAATCGGACCGCGGATGAGCGCGCCGGTGCGGCGTGCGGTGTCGGCGATGTCGCCAGTGGCCTGATCGAGCACACGGTGATCGAACGCCTTCAGACGAATGCGGATATTGCTGTCCATAGTCCCTACCGATGCGAAAGAGCGGGCCCGTTTCCGGGCTCTTGCTGGTTGATGTTTAAACCGAAGGCGGGCCATTACGGGAGAGTCGGCTGAAATGCAACCGGGGGTTGCGGGTTTTCGCCGGTTACGAGCGAGGAATGGGACATCATCGGACGGTGCCCTATCCTCCCCCTCCGTCGCCTACGGCGCCACCTCCCCCTGCGGGGGAGGATTGTAGCTGTCGACGCTTCGCCGCTAAGATCGCCCCGCTACTTGATCCTCCCCCGCTAGGGGGAGGTGGCGCGCGAAGCGTGACGGAGGGGGAGGCAAGCGATGCGGCTCGAAGGATCCCTACCCGCTCGCAGCAACGCCAAGCGCCTGCGAAAACAGATGACCCCGCCCGAGATCGCCCTTTGGCTAGCACTACGAGCTAACGAAGAAGATCTACGCTTCCGAAAGCAACACGCCGCAGGCCCGTACGCCCTGGATTTCTACTGCGCCCCAGCCCGACTCGCAGTCGAAGTCGACGGCGAAGCTCACAACCACGGCAACCGCCCAGAACGAGACGCAACCCGCGACGCCTGGCTAGTCGCCCAAAACATCCAAGTCCTCCGCTACCCAGCCCGAGAAATGCTAGCCAACCTCGACGACGTACTCCGCCAGATCACGTCCGTCGCACTCCAACGCCGAACCACCATCGAGAGCTAATCGCCCCCTCCCCCTCCGACGCCTCCGGCGCCACCTCCCCCAAGCGGGGGAGGATCGGGGAAGGAAAGCGGACCGTCCGCTTTGGACGAAGCGCGGTAGTTAGCGGGCGTTCGTAGCCGAAAGAGAGCAACTGTCAGAACGCCCATCCCACGCGCCCCCTCGATCTAGGCAACGATCGTTCGCAACTAACCCCCGACCTGCCCAGCCAACCGCCATACCGACAATTAGCGCCAGCAAAATGATGAGCACGATACGGCGGTTCATATCGGCAAGCTGCCGGGTATATGGAGAATGGTCAATGTCCGCTGTGGAAGGAAAGCGGACAGGCCGCTTTAGGAGGCGACATTCCCAAACCGGTTACCAAGCCAGTCCTACAGTCGAAGAAAGCGATACGCGCTCGCCTACTCTGACGTCATGACATCCATGTTGGAGCGACGTGCGCTTCTTGCCAATGACCTGAGCGGTCGCGAACCAACGCTAGCACCCAACCGCCGCCTTGGCCGAACGTGCCGAACTGGCCTCTGGTTACGAGCGCGTGCTGACCGGTTGAATAAAGTGCAGCTAACGAAACGTCTACTATCATAACATCTTGATCTTTCGCGTCGATAGCTTTTGTAACTTCCACTTTACCAAAACGAACTCGACGGTTTTTTAGAAATGTGCGAACTGATAGGCAGTTAACCACCGCACTATAACGCGTATAATCACGATTTTTAAACTCAGACATCATACTTCGGGATGGTGACGCAGTGCCATTACCCTTTGCGTACTGCGTTGGCGACCAGTTATAGATCGAGTTCGATATCTCTGAAGTTTTAGCACCATCCCATCCGGAAAATATCAACGGGGTGTCTACGGCTTCGACCATGCTTTGAACTACAGACAACGAGGCAGCACAAGCCTTCTGCGTTGCGTCAGCCCGTAGCAACGGTAACCGATCGTGCGGTGCCATTGATTGTAAGGTAGCTGCGAGCACATAGCCGAGCATTAACATCTAATCTGCTGTCCTCTTATGCTGCGAAAGTGGCAGCATAAACCGCGACGCTGAATAGCCGCAAGTGGTCGTGTCCGGTCGGGCGCGTGGAACCAATGAGCGGGACTCGAACCCGCCAAACGAACGCCAGTACAGAGCCGCCCACGCCAACCGTGTCGGGGGCCGGCCGCAACTCAGCACCTGAATGAAAGGCGGCAATCAGGAACGTGGATCAAGGTGTTCGATGGCCAATAGTGGGCGTTAGCGGAATGGCCGGATAGGGAAGGAAAGCGGACCGTCCGCTTTGGAGGCCACATCCCAGGAAATCGACCACTGAACGGGTATCCTAGATGCACCAGTATTTTGCATGGCTGGAGCCTTCAGTTCCTGCCGTTTCTGAGCTGATGCGAAATCCGTGAATTGTGCATCACAAACGCCAAGATTGGGGACTGCCAAATAACCCTTAGGTGAAATCAGATCGTTGTTACGGATCGACGATCTTCGAAGGTGTAACTCAGCCCAGCCGCCAGTGCCCCCCTCGTTGCGTGTACGGCGTCTTCGCCGCTGAACGCCGTTGGCAGCATGACCGTGGCTTCAGCTTGGCCATTTGGAAGCGTCTTGGGGCCGGACACTGGCAGAGCAGGTCGCAGCGCACCCTGGAGAGAGACAAAGCGCTTCACGTCGACCGTCGAGCCAACAACCGTCAATCGCTTCTGCACCTGCGTAGTTGTGCTAGATTTTTGGCTGCACCCCGACAGGGTTGTGAAAGCGACCGCCGAGGCCAACAAGACATGTTGTAAACGCATCGTCTTCTCTCCCGCACCGTTGAGTGACGTACGGTGGCATAGAAGACAGATGCTCGCAATTGTGCGTCAGTTGACCAGCATCCGCTTCTTCCTCTGATGCAAAAATCTTGCAGACTGTGTGGAAAGTCGTGAACAGCGCGGTCGGTGTCAGCGATTTCCAGTCTCGAGCGGTTCGAGAACCAAATGGCCCGAAGGTGGCCGTTACTGACCTTGAGGCGGCGAGAGACGGCGGTTGGAGGTCCGGTCTGGCGTTCGTGGCGCGAGAAGGCCGGTTTTACGTCCTTACCGCGGCGATCAGGCCCGG
>JAJNQF010000080.1 GCA_021154945.1 Sphingomonas sp. | reverse complement strand
GGATCCCCGCCTTCGCGGGGAAACACGCTGTTGTTGGGTATCAAGGTGTGGATTTCGCCAAGGATCCGGCCAGTCGAGAAGGCCGATCGGGCTGGATGCAGGCCGACATTCCCCCCTCCCTGGAAGGGAGGGGTTGGGGGTGGGTCGGTGTCCGCGCACTCCAGACGGCAGTGGCTCAAGCGGGCCGATCCACCCCAGGCCCCTCCCTTCCAGGGAGGGGGGAAGTAAGCTCTCCAACGAAGTCGCTCCCCTAAGAAGTTGGATCCGCTAAGACGTCAGCCCCCCGAGGAAGTCAGGTCCTAAGAGTGCGCGCCTACAGCGTCCGCTCGTACACCTGATACACTTTGTTAACCCGGCTCTCGATCGTCTCGGCGATCGACCGCATCCCCTGGTTGTCGTCCAGGATCCAGCCGATCTCCGCGCGCTTCGCATCATAATGCTCGACCGAGGAGCGGCGGATGTATTCGATCATCATGAAGGCCAGCTGGCTCGCCATCCGCGATGCCTGCAACTCTTTCACCACTCCCATCAGCGGCACGCGCACCGTCCGCACCTTGGGCTTGCGCAGCCACCACAACAGCTTGGCCCAGCCGAACGGGAGCAGGCTGCCGTTCAGCGGCTTGATCGCTTCGTTCAGGTCGGGAAGCGTGATCATGAACGCGACCGGCTTGCCGTCAAGCTCGGCGATCCGGATCAGGTCGTTGAAGACGATCGGCTTCAGCTTGACGCCGACGTCCTTGATCTCCGGAGGGGTCAGCGGCACGAACCCCCAATTATCGCGCCACGCGTCGTTGAGGATCGACAGGATGATCGCCGCCTCTTCCTCGAACTTGGTCTTGTCGACATTGCGGACGGTGATCCGTGCGTTCTTCTCGCCCGACTTGATGATGCGCTGGACGATCGGCGGGAACTGCTTCGTGACGTCGACCTCGTACGTCATCAGCTGCTTGATCGGGCGATACTGCGCCCATTCGATCCAGCCGCGATATTCGCGCTTGGCGTGGCCCATCATGATCGTCGGCGGGTGATCGTAACCGTCGATCAGCAGGCCCGGCTCCTCCCAGATAGACATGCTGATCGGCCCGAGCGCGCGCGTCATGCCCTGTTCGCGCAGCCAGTCCTCCGCGCGCGCGAGCAGCGCCTGGAAGATGTCCTGCCGCTCGGCCTCCATCAGCCCCCATTGGCCGACGCCGGGACCGAAGCCCTGCTCGGCCGGCATCGTCAACGCGAGCGTATCGATGTGCGCGGAGATGCGACCGACGACCCGGCCGTCCTCCTCGGCGAGGAACAGCTGTGCCTTGGCATGGCTGAACCAGCCGTTCTTCTCGGGCGTGATCAGCCCGAGCGCCTCGGACTTCAGCGGCGGCACCCAGTTGGGATCGTCGGCGTAAAGTCGGAACGGAAGATCGATGAAGATTTTCCGGTCCTTCTTCGTCTCGACCGGACGGATCGTAAGCTTAGCCATGTGTCGTTCCCGAAAACGCAGTCGCGCGTGTCTAGCCAGCGTCCGGCGTAAAGGCGAGTGACACGTGCGTCATCGCGGCAGCCGGTCAGAGTGATCGGGTTTCCTCGCGCGGGGACAAGCGTGCAACCTGTAAATGCCACGCTGCGGCCACTATCTTCGGGCAATGGACATGCCCATGGATACCTCGCTCAGCCTCACTCGCGGCACGGCCGCTCCAGCCCCAGCAACACCCGGCGCGGGTGTCGTGCGTATCGCCGACGACAAGGCGATGTTGCGCGCTGCGGCCGACCTGACGCGCGACCTCGTGAAGCCGCGGCCGGCAGTGTATTGGGGCGACCTGATCGCGTCGATGGTGCTGGGCTATGGTGCGCTGTTCGTGGCGGCGACGAGCGACTCGACGGCAGTGGCGGTGATTGCGGCGATCGCGTCGGTGCTCGGGTTGTATCGTGGGCTGAGCTTCATCCACGAAGTCAGCCACATGAAGCATGCCTCGGTGCCGAACTTCCGACTCGGCTGGAACATTTTCGTCGGCGTGCCGATGCTGACGCCGTCGTTCATGTATGAAGGCGTTCACAACCTCCACCATGCCAAGACGCGCTATGGCACGGTCGAGGATCCCGAATATCTGCCGCTGGCGCTGATGAAGCCGTGGACGTTGCCGCTGTTCATCGTTGTGTCGGCTCTGGCGCCGATCGCGCTGATCATCCGATTCGCGATTCTGTCACCGCTGTCGCTGCTCTCGCCGAAGCTGCGGACGATGGTGGTCGAGCGCTATTCGGCGCTGGCGATCAACCCGCAATTCCGCCGTCGTGCGCCCGAGGGTGAGGCGAAGGCCTATTGGAACCGCCTCGAGATCGCGGCGAGCCTGTGGGCGATCACGCTGATCGCGATCACGGTGACGGGCGTGCTGCCGCTGCGTGCGTTCCTGACGATCCTTGGCGTGGCGTCGGCGTTCGCGGTGCTCAACCAAGTCCGCACGCTCGTCGCGCATCTGTGGGAGAATGACGGCGAGACGATGACGGTGACCGCGCAGTATCTCGACACGGTCAACGTGCCGCCGCCGGCGTTGCTGCCCGCGCTATGGGCACCGGTCGGGCTGCGCTATCACGCGCTGCATCACCTGCTGCCGGGGCTGCCCTATCATGCGCTGGGCGAGGCGCATCGTCGGATTTCGGCCGAGCTGGACGCGATGTCGCCGTATCACAAGGCGAGCTATCCGGGGTTGCCAGGGCTGGTGAGCAAGATTGCCCGCAGCACGATGGTAAGGCGCTAATACGTCATGCCGGGCTTGTTCCGGCATCCACCCGTCCGCGAAATGGATCGTATAGGGTCTGCGGAACCGTGGACCCCGGAACAAGTCCGGGGTGATGGAGCGCTCTATTCCTCGGACCGGATCAGCACCGCTTCCCCGATCAGGAAGAACAGCAGGAACGGTGCCCAAGCGGCGAGAAACGGCGGGTAAGCGCCGAGATTGCCCATCGCCAACGCGAAGTTATCCGCGACGAAGAACGCGAACCCCAGGCCCATCCCGATCACCGCGCGCACGAACAGCTTGCCCGATCGCGCAATACCGAACGCCGCGACCGCGCCCAGCAGCGGCATGAGAACCGACGACAGCGGCCCCGAAAGCTTGTGCCACAACGACCCCTCGAGCGCCTTGGTCGGGCGCCCCGCATCGGACAGGTCGCCGATCGCGGCCTTCAGCGCACCGAACGACAGCCCGTCCGCATCGACGCTCGCCAGCGTGAACTGATCCGGCCGCACGTCCTTCGCGATCACCACCGAGCCGAGATTGGTGACCGAACCACGCGCTACGTCGAACCGCGTTGCCGGCTCGATCAGCCAGCCGCCACCGGGAGCACGCTTGCCGTGATCGGCGCGCAGGATCGCGACCAGGTTACCGCCCGTGCGATCGTACAAGGTAATCCCGCCCAACCGTGTCGCATCGCCGCGCCCGCGGATCTGCGCCACCTCGATCAGGTCGTCGCCGTCGCGCACCCAAACGTTCGCGCGGTCGCCGCGATCGATCGGCAGCTTGCCGTAATTCACCTTCTGCCACTGGTTCAGCGTCGCGGTGGAGCGCGCCACGACCCGGTCATTGAACACGAAACTGATCACCGCCACGCCGAGGCTCGCCACCAGCAGCGGCGCGAGCACCTGGTGCGCGGAGAGCCCCGAGCCCTTCAGCGCGACGATCTCGCTGTTCTGGTTCATCGTGATCAGTGTCAGGATCGTTCCCAGCAGCACTGAGAAGGGCAGGAACCGCGACACGATCTGCGGCACGCGCAGCGCGACATATTGCCAGATCTGCGCGTCGCCATTGCCGGGATAGGCAAGGATGTCGCCCGACTCGCTCAGCAGGTCGAGCGCCTGAAGCACCAGCACGAGCGCGGCCAACACGGCGAACGTCCGCACCAGGAACATCCGACCCATGTAGATCGCGACCGTGCGCGACGGGAAGAAGCTGACGGTTTTCATGCGGTCTTGCTCGCCTGCGACTTAGGCCGGAAGCCCGGAATGCGCTTGGTGATGGCCTTGAACGTCTTCGAGAAGACACGTTCCAGCGCGCCGATCGGCTGCCCGCCGGGGACGTAGGCGATGGTGTAATACATCCACAGGATCAGCCCGGCGAAGATCGTGAACGGCACCCACAGCGCGATGATCGGATCGATCCGGCCGAGTTCGCCGACGTCCGCCGCGTACTGGTTCACCTTGTGATAGGTGACGATCATCACGATCGACAGGAACACGCCGAGCGCGGACGAGGATCGCTTCGGTGGCACGCCGAGTGCGAGCGCGAGCAGCGGCAACAGGAACATCGTCGCGACTTCGGCAAGGCGGAAGTGGAACTCCGACCGGCTGCCGTCACGCTGCTCCAGCGTCGCGCCGCGCTGACCCTGCTTGGCCAGTTCGGGCAGCGTATATTCCAGGTTGCGGCCGCCGCGGACGCGGAAACTCTCGAACTTGGGCAGATTGATCGGTAGGTCGTGGCTGGTGAAGGTCAACACGCGCGGCGTTTTGAACTCGGGCTTGTTGTGGACCAGCGTGCCGTTCGCCAGCCTGAAGGTGATGACGTTGGGATCGTCGGTCGCGAGAAACTTGCCCCTCTCCGCGGTGACGCCCAGCCAGTCGCCATTCTGGCTCGAAGCATGGACGAAGATGCCCGACAACTCGCGCCCCTTGTCCTTGCTCTCCTCGATCCGCAGCGTCATCCGCGAGCCGAGATTGGTGAACTCGCCGACCTTGATCGACGCGCCGAGCGCCCCCGTGCGCAGCTCGAACCGCAGACCCTCGTAATAATAGCGCGCGATCGGCTGGACGTATCCGACGATCGCCAAGTTCAGCAGCGCCAGCGCGATCGTGTACATGTACGGCACGCGCAGCAGCCGGT
>JAJNQF010000079.1 GCA_021154945.1 Sphingomonas sp. | reverse complement strand
CCTTCGGCGTCGCCACCCCGATCGTCGACCTGCTCGGCATCGCGCCCGGCACGATCGCGGGCTTCCCCATCCACCCGGCCTTCGTCCTCAGTCTGATCGCGCTCATCGTCGCGGGCGGCGCGGACATGATCTCGGTCTATGTCCGCCAGTCGCTGATCCAGCTCCATACGCCGGATGCGATGCGCGGCCGCGTGAGCGCGGTGTCTCAGCTTACCATCTCGGCCTCGAACGAGCTCGGCGAATTCGAGAGCGGGGTGATGGCGTCGCTGCTCGGCCCGGTCGGCGCGGTGGTGTTCGGCGGCGTCGGTGCTATTGCGATCACGATCGGCTGGGCGCGATTGTTCCCGGAACTAGGCCGCGCGAAAACCTTTGATCCCCCAGAGATCCTAGAGACCGAACCTCAGCACGGAGAATCCAAGCCATGAAGGCCAACTCGATCCTCGACACGATCGGCAACACGCCGCACGTCCGCCTGTCGAAGCTGTTCCCCGATTCCGAAGTCTGGGTGAAGTCCGAGCGGTCGAACCCCGGCGGGTCGATCAAGGACCGCATCGCGCTCGCGATGGTCGAGGCCGCGGAGAAGGACGGCCACCTCAAGCCCGGCGGTACGATCATCGAGCCGACCAGTGGCAACACAGGTATCGGCCTGGCGCTGGTCGCCGCGGTGAAGGGCTACAAGATCGTCCTCGTCATGCCCGAGAGCATGTCGATCGAACGCCGTCGTCTGATGCTCGCATACGGTGCGACCTTTGACCTGACTCCGCGCGAGAAGGGCATGAAGGGCGCGATCGAGCGCGCCAAGGAACTGGTCGAGCAGACCCCCGGCTCGTGGATGCCGCAGCAGTTCGAGAACCCTGCGAACATCGCCGTGCATGTGGCAACGACGGCGCAGGAAATTCTCGCCGACTTCCGTGATACGCCGATCGACGTCATCATCACCGGTGTCGGCACCGGCGGCCATATCACCGGCGTCGCCGAGGCGCTGAAGAAGGAATGGCCGTCGCTCAAGGTCTACGCGGTGGAGCCGGCTGCTTCGCCGGTGATCGCTGGCGGCCAGCCGGGGCCTCACCCGATCCAGGGGATCGGCGCGGGGTTCATCCCGGTGAACCTGCATACCCAGGCGCTCGACGGCGTGATCGAGGTCGATGCCGCGGTGGCGAAGGACATGGCGCGTCGCTCGGCTACCGAAGAAGGCATGCTGGTCGGCATCAGCTCGGGCGCGACGCTCGCGGCGATCCTCCAGAAGCTGCCCGATCTGCCGGACAACGTTCGTGTTCTCGGGTTCAACTACGACACCGGCGAGCGCTATCTGTCGGTTCCGGACTTCCTGCCAGAACAGTGAAGACCGATCTTTCCGCGCGCGGCACTCGGGTGCTGCGCGCCACTCTCGTCGGCATTTCCGCGCTGGCGATCATCGGGCCTGCGCTGGTCGTCGCCAACGCGCCCACGATCGTTCACGTCTCAAAGCGGGTGAAGCTCCCGCCCGGTCGGGTCGTGCCGCAAGCCGAGGTGCCTGAAGTCGAGCCCGTCAAGTTCGTCGACCTCAGTCCCGAGGACGCGCGCGCGTTCAATGCGACGGTGCCGTTTTCGACGGCCCCCAACCCGGCCGCACGCCCGTTCCGCTTTGCCGGCGGACCTGAAGATTTGGCGCGCGCCACCGATTGTATGGCGGCGGGTATACTGTACGAGGCCGGCGACGACACGCTCGGCGAACGTGCGGTCGCGCAGGTCGTGCTCAATCGCCTGCGCCATCCGGCCTTCCCGAAGACCGTGTGCGGCGTCGTGTTCGAGGGGCAGGACCGCGCCACCGGTTGCCAGTTCAGCTTCAGCTGCGACGGTGCGATCACGCGCTGGCACCCGACCGACGATGCCTGGCGTCGGGCGCGAGACGTGGCCACTGCGTCGTTGTCCGGGGCGGTGTTCAAACAGGTCGGCTATGCCACGCATTACCATACCGACTGGGTCGTGCCGTACTGGCAGTCGAGCCTCGACAAGATCGCCGCAGTGAACACGCATTTGTTCTTCCGCTGGTCCGGCTGGTGGGGCACACCCGCGGCGTTCGGCCGTCACCCGGAAACGGTCGAGCCGGTGATCACACAGCTTGCCGACCTGTCCGACGCGCACAAGACGGGCGCTGCGCTGGCCGAGGCGGATGCCGCACTGGCGGAAGCGTCGATCGCTATGGGGTTTGGCACGGCGGGGTTTGGCACGGCTGCCGAGGGGGCGTCTGCGTCCGTGACGCCGCTCGATGGCGATACGATCTTCGTGACGTTGCCGCGCAACCAGAGTGCCGACGGCTTGACCCTGCTTGCGGCCCAGGCGTGCGGCGACAAACCCTTCTGCCGCTACATGGCGTGGACCGACGGCACGAAGATGGCGACCGCGATCCCGCTGGAGCCCGCGCAGACGGCCGCATTGAGTTTCAGCTATTTGCGCGATCGGGCGAGCAACTACGAGCGATCGCTGTGGAACTGCCGTCAGTTCAAGCGCGCGGATCCGACCCAGTGCATGGTGGCGCGGGCGGCGATGACTGCCGTACCACCGCCACCCGCCGTTGCGCCGAACGCGCCTGCCGCGGCCATCGAACTGAACGGCGTTCGGCGGAAACCGAACCCCGCCGCGCCGCCGGTAACGGCAACCCCAGCGTCGGCCGCGCCGATCACCAAGTAGTCCGATCAGGCTCCCCTCCCTGGAAGGGAGGGGTTGGGGGTGGGTCGGCCAGCTTGAGTCACTACCGTCTGGAGCTTGCGGAAACCAACCCACCCCCTGCCCCTCCCTTTCAGGGAGGGGAGCAGAAGGGCCCCGATCAAGCCGCC
>JAJNQF010000061.1 GCA_021154945.1 Sphingomonas sp. | reverse complement strand
GTCACCAGCAGCAGCACGCGGTCGCCACGCGCGATCGCCCGCCCGAGACCAACGTCGAGCAACGTATGCGCGGACGCCAGCGTATGTCCGTGAAGGTCGATAGAGCTATCCGGACTGACCACGCCGCGCGTCAGCCGCTTGTCCCAGCCACCATCCAGCGTATTCGCGGTGATCGGCTTGGCGACCGGCCGCGGCGGTACCACCGGTTTCGCACCCGGGCGGCTGGCGAACGGCGTGACGACGGTACGAACGATCGGTTTCACCCGGCCCAGCGGCGCCGGTGGCGGCGGAACGACCTTGCCGTTGGGCCCGATCACCGGCTTCGGCGGGGGCGGCAGCGGCGGCGCGCGCTCGGGAATGCGAACCGCGACCGAGCGCATCGGCCGGACGGTCTGCATCACCCGCGCCCAGAGCTGCGCCTCCTCGGGGGTGAGCGGGTCAGGGTTGAGGGGTCGGCCCGCCATATTGCGCCCCATTCGCTTGGCCATTGAGACGCTGAACCGTACCGATCGGCAACAGCAGGAACGCGGTGCCACGCCCCGCCATCCCGCCTGCGGTCGACTCCGCCGCTGGCCCGGCGCCCCAGAACGTGTCGAAGCGATTGCTCCCCTTGATCGCGCCGCCGGTGTCCTGCGCCACCCACAAGCCGCTCGCATCCTGCCGATCGAGCGACAGGAACACGGGTGCGCCCAGCGGCACGAACTTGACGTCCGCCGCCGCACTCACCTGGCCGGTGACCGGCAGGCCGAGTGCCCCCAACGGTGCCCCCTCCAGTTCGCGGAAGAACACGAAGCTCTTATTCTCGCGCATGATCGCCTGCCCCTCGGCCGGGTGCGCGTGGAGCCAGGCGACGATCCCCTGCATCGAGGTCTGCCCCGGTTGCAGCAACCCGCGCGACTTCATCAGCGCGCCGATGCCGGTATAATCGCGGCCGTTCTGCGTCGCATAGCCGATCCGCAGGATCTCGCCGTCGGGCAACCGAAGTCGCCCCGAACCCTGGATCTGGAGGAAGAACAATTCCACCGGATCGCGCGCCCAGGCGAGGATCGGCGCCCGCCCCGAGATCGCACCCTGCTCGATCGCGGTACGGTCGTAATAGGGCACCAAATTGCTGCGATCGACGCGACCGCGGATCTTCTTGCCCTTCAAGCTGGTCGAGAACGCACCGAGATCGACGTCGATCAGGTCGTTGGGCCGCCCGTAGATCGGCGCATAGCCATCGCGACGCTCGAGCGAGCCGGCGATTTCAGGCTCGTAGTAGCCCGTCGCGAACGCCTTGCCGTCACCGACCTGCACCGCCTCGAACCACTGCGTGAAAAAGGTCCGCGCACCGCCGCGAGGAACCGCGGCCGCCGCCGCACAAGCCGGCTGCCAATCGGTGCCACGCGTTAAGCCGGACGTATCGGTACGACGCATCAGCGAAGGACAGCTCGTGACGAACGCCGACAACGCCGACTGCGCCTGCGTCTCGTCGATCGGCAGGCTGGCGACCGGCGGACCGGCGATCACGCCGGCAGCAACCGCATTGGTCGGTGCCGTCGGCGTTACCACGGGAATCGACAACATCGGCACAGAGCCGACGATCCGCGCCGGCATCTGGATGCCACGGATGTTGGGCGAAGCACCCGTATCGCGCGAAGGATGCACACGCACCGGCTCGCGCGAAGGTTCGCGGTCGGCGGTACCGCCCCGATCGACCGGCGCAGGACCCGAACGCGGCGGCGCGACGCCACCGACGCACGCGCTCAACATCAGCGAGAGACCAAGTCCGCCGAGCCCCGCCCCCCTGAAGCGCACGGTCACGCCTCGTCGGTGTCGGCGAGCTTCCAGTTCGGATCACTGCTCTTCAGCGTCCGTGCGAACGTCCAGACGTCGTGCGTCTCGACCGCGTCGGTCAGCGACCCGGCCAGGACATTGCCCTCGCCGTCGCGCGTGACGGCCGCGATGTCCGCGTCGAACCGCACCGTAATCCGCGCATCGCGACCCGACACGCTCGCATCGGAGATCACCGCGCGCTCGATCGAGACGAGACGATTGTCGAGCACTTCGCCCGCCGCGACCCGCGCTGCGATCGCCTCAGCGAACGCCGCGCGGACGTCATCCTCGGCGAGATAGCCCAGTTGCTCCTCGTCGCCCTTCCAGAACGCCTCGAGCACCATGCGGTACGCCGCCTGTGCGCCTTCGAGGAACTGGTTGACGTCGAACCCGGATTCGGCGGCGACGATCGACCGCAGGCCTGCTTCGGCGCGCGGCTCGATGTTGCGGCTGGCGACCTCGCGGGGCTCGGGCGTCGCATCCACCGTTCGCGGAACGGCGGCGAGCGCAGGACGGTCCTCGGCCGCGCGCGGCAAGGGCTGTTCATGCCCCGTCCGCTTGCCGAGCACGCTATACAGTCGCATCGCCAAGAAGCCTGCAACCATCGCGAGAAGAACTACGTAAAACAACCGTGCCTCCGATCTTCGGGCTAACATAGGCCAAAGCTGCGCTTATTCAAACCCGGGCCCGTTGAAACGCCCGGTCGGCACTGCTACTCGCAGCCCCCTGACCGACATGAACGCGCAAGCGTGCCGCTTCGGTCCCTATTTCACGCTTCTTCGCAAGGACACGACGAATGGATGATCAGGACAATGGCGTGACCGCGCCCGACCAGATGGGCGACCAGTTCGTGAACGGAGAGGACACGGTTCCCGCCGCCGGCCTGATCTCGCAATACGTCAAGGATCTGTCGTTCGAGAACCCGAACGCGCCTGCAGTCTACCAGAACCAGACCCCGCCCGCGATCGACGTACAGTTCAACATCGGCGCGGCGCAGGTCGGCGACGAGGTGCACGAAGTCGTGCTGAAGATCGACGTCCGTGCCGAGACCGACGGGCAGGTCGCGTTCATCGTCGACCTTTCGTACGCAGGGCTCTTCGGGCTCCGCAACATTCCGGCCGAGCATGTCCAGCCGTTCCTGCTGGGTGAAGCACCGCGCCTGCTGTTCCCGTTCGCCCGCCGCGTGCTGTCGGATGCGGTGCGTGACGGTGGCTTCCCGCCGCTGCTGCTCGAGCCGATCGATTTCGGCCAGCTGTACCTGACCCAGTCGGAGCAGCAGGGCATCCAGCCGAACGTCGGCGATTTCGGCCAGGCCTGATCGACCGGAGGTGGAGCGCGCGTAGATGAACCTGACCAAGGCGCTGGGATCGGTCGGCGGGCTGACGCTCGCCAGCCGTGTCCTGGGGCTGGTGCGCGACTCGCTGTTCGCGCGGTTCGTCGGCGCGGGGTTCGCGTCGGACGCGTTCCTGATCGCGTTCCGCCTCCCCAACATGTTCCGCGCCCTTTTCGCGGAGGGCGCGTTTTCCGCGGCGTTCATCCCGATGTTCAATCGGAAGGTCGGCGACAAGACCGGGCGCGGATTGCCCGACGGGATCGCGTTCGCCGAGGATGCGCTGTCGGTGCTGCTCCCGACGCTGATCCTGATGACCGCGATCTTCGAACTCGCGGCGTGGCCGATGACGTGGCTGCTGACCTTCGGGTTCAACGGCGCCAACGCGGAACGGTTCGACTATGTCGTCCATCTGTCGCGGATCACCCTCCCCTATCTGCTGCTGATCAGCCTCGTGTCGCTGCTCGGTGGCATCCTCAATTCGCTGCACAAGTTCTGGATCAACGCGGCGGCACCGATCCTGCTCAACGCGACGCTGATCGCCGCGCTGCTGCTGTTCCACGAACGCCAGCCGCTGCTGACCGCGCGCAACCAGGCGATCGCGGTGACGGTGTCGGGCGCGTTGCAGCTTCTGTGGCTGATCTGGGCCTGTCGCGCGTCCGGCGTGAAGCTGCGGCTCAAGCGTCCGCAACTCAATCCCGACGTTAAGAAGCTGATGTCGCTGATCTGGCCCGCCGCCGCCGGGGCCGGCGCGGTGCAGATCAACCTCGTCGTCTCGACCGCGCTCGCTGCCGCGCTGCTGCCCGCTGGCTCGGTCTCGTACATCTATTTCGCCGACCGGTTGAACCAGCTCC
This sequence comes from Sphingomonas sp., assembly GCA_021154945.1. GTDB lineage: Bacteria > Pseudomonadota > Alphaproteobacteria > Sphingomonadales > Sphingomonadaceae > Sphingomonas. Next base: position 425 of record JAJNQF010000061.1, on the reverse strand, counting down.
CGCTCGGCCTGATCGGCATCGGTCTCGGCACCGTCCTGCTTCCCACCATCTCGCGCCAGCTCGGCCGCGGCGAGGAGGCCGAGGCGATGACAACGCAGAACCGCGGCATGGAACTGGCGCTGTTCCTGACCCTCCCCGCCACGGTCGCGCTGATCGTGTGCGGCGTGCCGATCGTCGGCGCGCTGTTCCAGCACGGCAAGTTCGCGCTCGACGACAGCGTGCTGACCGCGCAAGCCTTGGCCGCCTTCTCGATCGGCCTGCCGTCGTACATCCTCGTGAAGGTCCTGACGCCCGGCTATTACGCACGCTCGGACACCAAGACGCCGGTACGCTATGCGACGATGTCGATGGTCGTGAACCTCGTCCTCAACCTCGCCTTCATCAAGCCGCTCGGCCACATGGGCCCGCCGCTCGCCACCGCGATC
>JAJNQF010000030.1 GCA_021154945.1 Sphingomonas sp. | reverse complement strand
CGCGACGGACGCGGCGCCCGATATCGAGCCATTGATCGCGGTGGGCGAAGCGGCGCTGGCCGAGGGCGATGGCGAGCGCGCGCTCGGCATTTTCCGCGAGATCGCCGAGATCGCGCCCGAGCATGCCGCGGTTCATGCAGGGTTCGTCCGCGCGCTGGTCGCGACCGGACCGTTCGACGAGGCGAGCGACTGGCTGGCGAACCTCGATCCGGCGATCGCCAAGGATCCGGCGATCACCCGCGCGCAGTCCGCCCTCGCGCTCGCGCAGTCGGCGCCGCCGGTCGCCGACCTGTCGCTGCTGGTCGCCGCGGTCGAGGCCAATCCCGATGACCTGGGCGCCCGGTTCGCGCTCGCCAACGGCCAGATGGCGGCGAACGACCGCGATGCCGCCGCCGACACGTTCCTCGGCATCATCGCCACCGAGCGCGACTGGAACGACGGCGCGGCACGCGCGCAGTTGCTGAAATTGTTCGAGGTCGTCGGGCTCGAAGACCCATGGGTCTCTGGACAGCGGCGGCGTCTGTCTGCGATCCTGTTCGGATGACCACCGAGTCCGCCCCCCCGCGCGCTACTACGCGTCTGTCAATCTTCCCGCTGCCGGGGGCACTGTTGTTCCCAGGCATGCACCTGCCGCTGCACATGTTCGAGCCGCGCTATCGGGCGATGATCAGCGATGCGATGGCGCGCGACCGGCGGATCGGGATGATCCAGCCGCGGGGCGGACCGCATGACGATGCCGACGCGCTGTACGACATCGGTTGCGTCGGCAAGATCGCCGAGGTCGAGGCGCTCGACGACGGGCGCTACAACGTCGTGCTCGAGGGCGTCGCGCTGTTCCGGATCGTCCGCGAGTTGGACGTGACGACCGCGTTCCGTCAGGTCGAGGCGGAGTTGCTGCCGTTGATCGAGGACGATTCGCTGTCGCTCGGGCGCAGATCGTCGCTGGAACTGGAATCGCGCCGGTTCGCGGACATGCAGGGCTATGCGGTCGATTGGGATGCGGTCGGGCGGCTCGACGACGAGAGCCTGGTCAACGGCATCGCGCAGATCGCGCCGTTCGATGCGGCCGCCAAACAGGCGTTGCTGGAGGCACCGGATATCGAACAGCGCGCCGAACTGATCATCCAGTTGATGCAATTCTTCGGCCGGCATGACGGCGACGAATCGGTGACCCTACAGTGAGCACGCTCGATCCGTGGCTACTCGAACGCTTGGTCTGCCCTGCGACTCGTACGCCGCTGCGCTATGACGAGGCAGCGCAGGAACTCGTCTCGGACGCTGCAGGATTGGCCTATCCGATCAAAGACGGCGTCCCGGTTATGCTGGTGGAGGAAGCACGGCAGCTCGATGGGCGCGTATCCGACTGATGCCAGCTACCGACCGCCGCCTCTGGGGTCTCGGCGCGGTTTGGGGCATCGGGCTCATCGCGTCGGGCTGGGCGCCGTTCGACCGCGCGACGTGGTGGATGGAGATCGCGCCCGTCCTGATCGCCTTTCCGATACTGATCGCGCTGCGACGCAGCTTCTCGTTCACGACCCTCGCACTCGTCTTGATTGCGCTCCACGGCCTCGTCCTTATGCTGGGCGGCGCATACACCTATGCCCGCGTACCAATCGGTTTCGCGGTCCAGGATATGCTGCATCTCACGCGCAATCCTTATGATCGGTTCGGCCATTTGATGCAGGGCTTCGTGCCCGCGATCGTGTTGCGGGAAGTTCTGGTGCGGACCGGGGCGATCACCGCGCCGCGACTATTGGCCATTACCGTGCTGGCCTATTGTCTCAGCGTCAGCGCGCTGTACGAATTGATCGAGTTTGGTGCCGCAGTGTCGCTGGGCCAGGGCGCGGATGCTTTCCTGGGAACGCAAGGCGACGCATGGGATACGCAGTGGGATATGCTGATGTGCCTTGTCGGTGCATCGCTCGCGCTGCTCGTATTGTCGCGCGTTCACGACCGGCAGATCGAACGGCTCAAGGCTCAACGCTGCATGATTTCACCTAGCGTCGGGTGACCTCGATCGGTTGCCGGCGCTCCCAGCCTTCGCGTTCCAGTTCGGGCGTGTCGCTGTCGACCGCCGGATAGCCGATGCAGACATAGCCGATCAATTGCCAGTTTTCGGGCACGTCGAGCGCGACACGGACACGGTCGGCATCGAGGATCGAGACCCAGCCGAGCCCGAGGCCTACGCAGCGCGCCGCCAGCCATAAGGTGTGTAGCGCCATGACCGCCGAATAGGCTGCGGTTTCGGGCATCGTCTGTCGTCCCAGGCCATGGCCCTGTTGCGGGTCGGGGTCGACGAAGACCGCGAGATGGCAGGGTGCGTCGTCGAGGCCCGCGAGCTTCAACCGCGCGTACCGGTCGGCGCGCGTCGGGGACTGCGCCGCGAGTGCCTGCGCGTTGCAGGCGGCGAATGTTGCGCGGACCTCGGCGCGACGGTCGGGATCGTCGACCGTGACGAAGCGCCATGGCTGGCTGAGGCCTACCGACGGCGCGAGGTTCGCCAGATCGAGCAGTTTGGACAGTAGCGTGGGGTCGATCGGATCGCGCCGGAAATGCCGGACGTCGCGGCGCCAGCGGATCAGCGCGGCGAGTTGGTGCTCGAAGGTTTCGAATGCGGGCATGGGGTCTGTGTGGTGTTCAGAGGCCGACATGGTGGTCATCACGCTTTCACTAACACGGCTCGGCGTTGCGTTCTCGCTCGTCTCGATCGAGATTTTGCCGACCTTCCGGCACCTCAGATGTTTTCGGCACTTATGCTTTTGCGCGAGTACCTCCCCGGCGAAGGCCGGGGTCCAGGTGGGGAGCGGAGGTAACGACGGACAGTCCCTGGTTATATCGGCCTTTCCACCTGGACCCCGGCCTCCGCCGGGGAGGCGTAATTGTTGGCGCGAGTCAGCTTCGACTCATTCCGGAGTGACGACAATCGCGAATGTCGAACCGCCTTAAACCGTCATCCCCTGAAGCAGCTTCGGCAGGTCGCCGCTCTCGCCCCGCGCCTCGGCCATGAATCGGTCCTTGAGCGGCGGGATCGCGTTGACCGCGCTGATGCCGAACCGGCGGACGGCGCTGGCGGTCTTGCCGGGGAGGCCGAACAGGCGGGTGAGCGTGTCGGTGGCGGCGGCAGTCATGAACGTGTCGAGCCCGCGCCAGCGCTGGTAGCGCGCGAGCAACGCGGCGTCGCCGAGGTCCAGGCCGAGGCGCTTGCCCTCGACCAGCACTTCGACGAGCGTCGCGACGTCGCGGAAACCGAGGTTGAGGCCCTGTCCGGCGATCGGGTGGATGCCGTGACCGGCGTCGCCGACCAGCGCAAGCCGCGTGTCGGTGATCCGCGCGGCGTGGTGGAAGCCGAGCGGGTAGCTTGAGCGCGGCGTTGCCATCGACAGCTTGCCGAGGAAGCCGCCCATGCTCTTTTCCGCTTCGGCGAGGAACGCGCGGTCGCCGAGCTTGAGCATGCCGGGGGCGTTCTTCGCGTCGACCGTCCAGACGATCGCCGAGCGGTGGCCGTCGGCGTCGTCGGGGAGCGGGAGCAGCGCGAACGGGCCGCTCGCGTAGAAGATCTCGTACGCCACGTCCTCGTGCGGGCGTTCGTGGTGGAATGCGGCAATGATCGCGGTGTGCTCGTACGACCAGCGCGCGATCGTGATGCCGGCAGCCTCGCGGGCCGGAGAGTTGCGGCCCTCCGCGGCGATCAGCAGCGGTGCGCGGACAATATCGCCGGACTCGAGCGTGACGGTGACGCCCGATTCGGCGCGGTCGACCGAGGTCGCGCGCGTCTTCATGCGGAGGTCGACATGCGGCGCGGCGGTCGCGGCGTCGAACAGCGTGCGGCGGAGCAGCTTGTTCTCGTACATCGTGCCGAGCGCGCCATCGTCGGCGGCGGGGACGAAATCGAGCTTGCCCGGCTCCAGTCCATCGCTGACGCGGATTTGGCGGATCGCACAGCCCTGCCCCGCCAGCGTCGCGCCGATGCCGATCGCATCGAGCATGCGGTGGCTTGCGCTCGCCACTGCCGACGCGCGGCCGTCGAAGCCGGGGGCCAGCGTCACCGCGGGGTCTGCGGGGTCGATCACGATCGTCGAGATGCCGTGCACGCCGAGCGCCACGGCGAGCGTCGCACCGACCAGCCCGCCACCGAGGATGATTACATCTGTGTCCATAAGGCTGCTTTATCCCGCCAGCCGGTCGCTGCCAACGCCGATCCGGACGCAGCTTAACCCGTGTTGTCGCGTGGTTACCTTGACGTTGCGCCTGTCGAGGACGATGCATTTCCGCAGAATACTGCAACTGGAGATTACGGGTCATGGCCAGCCGCGCGCAGCCAGCCTTGTGGCGTGAGACGGTGAAGGCGGGTGCGGTGCGGAGCGGCGCGCTGATCGCGGCGATCGCGTTGTTCGTCGGCACGCTGCTGATGGCGCTGGCGCTGGCGAGCTATCACCCGAGCGACGCGGCGTTGAACACCGCATCGGGCGGGTATCCGGACAATCTGGTCGGGCCGCCGGGCGCCTGGTTCGCCGATATCGCGCTGACCCTGTTCGGGCCGGCGGTCGCCTTGCTGCTGCCGATCGGGCCGATCCTGGGGATGCGGCTGTGGCGCGACCTGCCGCTGGGACGCTGGGGGCGGATGTTGCGCGGGGCCGCGATCGGCGTCGCGTTGATGGCGACCGCACTGGCGTTCGTGTCCGGGTCTTCGGTGCTGGCGCTGCCTGCCGGTTGGGGCGGCGTGATCGGCCTGTCGGTCGCGAGCGCGGTGCATTGGGGGCTGAGCTTCATCGGCCAGCCGGTCGCCGAGCTGTGGTCCGGCCGCGCGGTCGGGCTGATCGCGGCGATCGCGGGCGCGATCGTGTGGGGCAAGAGCATCGAGATCGATCTCGGCGAGCGCAAATGGCGCTTCCCCCGCCGCAACCGCACCGAGGCGCTCGGCTATGACGGCTTTGCGGAGATCGACGAGGACGACGAACCGCTGACGCTGACGCGCAAACCGGTCGAACCACGCGCGATCGCCGAGCCGGACCCGCGCCCGGCCCCCGTTATCGCCGACCGCCAGAGCGCGCCGTCGCAGGCCAAACCCAAGGAGCGGCAGTCGTCGCTCGACCTGCGCGACAATTTCACGCTGCCGAGTCTCGACCTGCTGACGCCGTCGCCGCCCAGCCAGGGCAATGTGATCGACAAGGCGGGGCTGGAACGCAACGCGCGGCTGCTCGAGAACGTGCTCGATGATTTCAAGGTGACGGGGTCGATCATCGAGGTGCGGCCGGGTCCGGTCGTGACGATGTACGAGCTGGAGCCTGCCCCCGGCGTCAAGGCGAGCCGCGTGATCGCGCTGGCCGACGATATCGCCCGCAACATGTCCGCGATTTCCGCGCGCGTGGCGGTGATCCCGGGGCGCAACGTGATCGGTATCGAGCTGCCGAATGCGCGGCGCGAGGCGGTGTCGTTGCACGAGCTCGTCGGCAGCCAGACGTTCGAGGATCAGTCGGCGCAGTTGCCGATCATCCTCGGCAAGAACATCGCGGGCGATTCGGTGATCGCCGATCTCGCACCGATGCCGCATCTGCTGGTCGCGGGTACGACCGGCTCGGGCAAGTCGGTTGGCCTGAACAGCATGATCCTGTCGCTGCTGTACAAGCTGACGCCGAACCAGTGCCGGATGATCATGATCGATCCCAAGATGCTCGAGCTGAGCATGTACGACGACATTCCGCATCTGTTGTCGCCGGTCGTCACCGACCCCGCCAAGGCCGTCCGCGCGCTGAAATGGGCGGTCGAGACGATGGAGGATCGCTATCGCCAGATGTCCTCCGTGGGTGTGCGCAGCCTCGCCGGGTTCAACGACAAGGTGCGCGGCGCGAAGGCCAAGGGGCAGCCTTTGGGTCGGAAGGTGCAGACCGGCTATCATCCGGACACCGGCGCGCCGATGTACGAGGAAGAGAAGCTCGAATACGACGTGCTGCCGCAGATCGTGGTGATCGTCGACGAGCTCGCCGACCTGATGATGACCGCGGGCAAGGAGGTCGAATTCCTCATCCAGCGGCTTGCGCAGAAGGCACGCGCGGCGGGCATCCACCTGATCATGGCGACGCAGCGGCCGTCGGTCGACGTCATCACCGGCGTCATCAAGGCGAACCTGCCGACGCGGATCAGCTTCCACGTCACGTCGAAGATCGATTCGCGGACCATCCTGGGCGAGCAGGGCGCCGAGCAGCTGCTGGGCAAGGGCGACATGTTGTACGTGCCGGGCGGCAAGCAGATCACCCGCATCCACGGGCCGTTCGTCTCCGACGACGAGGTCCGCGCGGTCGCCGATCACTGGAAGGAACAGGGCCGTCCCGACTATATCGAAAGCGTCACCGAAGACCCCGAGGACGGCGGCTTCGCGATGGAGGGCGCGCCGGCGGGCGGCGACAGCGCCGAGGACCGCATGTATGCGAAGGCCTGCCAGATCGTCGCCGAGAGCCAGAAGGCCTCGACCAGCTGGCTGCAACGACAATTGCGGATCGGCTACAACAGCGCCGCGCGCCTGATCGAGCGGATGGAAGAGGAAGGCATTGTCAGCCCGCCGAACCATGTCGGCCGCCGCGATGTGCTGACCGATCAGTATGGCCAGCCAAGATGATCTCGGCCAGACTCATGTCGGCAACGCTTGGCCGCGGCGAGCTTGCCAATGATTTGAGACCACCTAGGCTGTGGTTGCGGGGGATAGCGACATGACTAGCATTCGATCCGAGATTGATGCCAATTTCGATGCGTTTCAGCGCCAGCTCTATGCGAGTCTGACCTCGCATAGAGGGGAGTTTGCGCTGCTGCGCCACGGTCAGATCATCGACTTCTTTGAATTCCCCGGCGCGGCGCTGA
>JAJNQF010000233.1 GCA_021154945.1 Sphingomonas sp. | reverse complement strand
TCAGCACCTCATATGCCGCCTGCACGCCCTGGAAGCGTTTGGCCGCGTCCTTATCGCCGGGACGCACATCCGGATGGTTCGCCTTCGCCATCCGCCGCCACGCCGCGCGGACATCCTCGAACGTCGCGTCGGGTTCCAGGTCCAGCACTTCCAACGCGCGCATCTCGTCGCGCGACCGGCTGCCGTCGCCAGACCCGGCCCAGGCGTAATGCTTAGGATCGGTATACCCGTCAGCGGTCCGCGTTTCGGCAGCCTCGCGCTCGGCGGCCTCTTCCGCGCTCAATCCTTCGAAGTAATTCCAGCCGCGATTATATTCGCCGGCATGGTGCATGCAGAAATACCAGCGGTCCGGACTGTTCGGCGATTTCGGCGCCGGACAATTGCCCGGCTCGTTGCAGCCATGCCGATCGCACAGCCGAACGGTCACCGCTTCGGAGCTCGCGCCATACTCGCGCCAGCGCGGAAATCCCCAATCGGACGAACGTGTCGTGCTTCTCGCCATAGCGGCCCGAGATAGGCGTCCCCGCCGACAACGCAACCGCGCACCGAGTATTAGCTGGTCGACACCGAAATCGACCCGTTCGGCACCAATCGTCCGCGCCGCGACATTCCACCTTGAGTCAGTCACCGTTCATCGCTTACTGAACATGAACTATTTGTCATGTGGCATGGATAGACGCGTCCGGGTCGGACGTATTCCCAGCCGACACCTTAGCGACAGGAGCATCGGTGCCGACTCTTATTCCAAAGCTCACCACATGGCGCGCGGATCTTCCCGCCTCCATCGTCGTCGCGCTCGTCGCGCTACCCCTTTGTCTCGGCGTCGCGCTTGCGTCGGGTGCGCCTCTGTTCGCCGGCATCATCTCCGGGATCGTCGGCGGCATCGCCGTCGGCTTGTTCTCCAAGTCGCCATTGTCGGTCAGCGGTCCCGCCGCCGGCCTGACGGTGATCGTGTTGACCGCGATCGAAAGCATGCCGAGCTACCAGATGTTCCTGATGGCCGTCGTGCTCGCCGGGGTGCTCCAGATCTGCTTCTCGCTGACCCGCGCCGGCATCCTCAGCGAGTTCGTACCGTCCTCGGTGATCACCGGGATGCTCGCCGCGATCGGCCTGATCCTGATCCTTAAGCAGATCCCGCACGCGGTCGGTTTCGACCGTGAAGCCGTGGGCATCTTCGAATTCAGCACCGCGAACGGCGTCAACACCTTCTCGCGGATCGTCGAGAGCCTCTCGGCCAGCGTGACGCCCGGGGCCATCCTGATCGCCGGCCTCAGCCTCGCCTTCCTGTTCTGGTGGGATGGCGCCAAGCCCAAGGACGGCCCGCTTCGCTTCGTCCCCGGCCCGCTGGTCGTCGTGCTGATCGGCATCTTCGGCAACATGCTGTTGGGCGTCGTCAAGCCCGACTGGCAGCTGCAGGCCACCCACCTCGTCCAGGTCCCGATCACGCAGACGCTGTCGCAATTCCCGTCGCTGTTCACCTTTCCCGATTTCTCCGGGGTCACGATGGGCATCGTCTGGAGCAGCGCGGTCACGCTCGCGATCGTCGCCAGCCTCGAATCCTTGCTGAGCGTCAAGGCGGTCGACGAGATCGATCCGCGCCGCCGCTCGACCGACAAGAACTGGGAACTGATGGCACAGGGCGGCGGCAACATCCTGTCTGGGCTGATCGGCGGCCTGCCCGTCACCTCGGTGATCGTGCGCTCGTCCGCCAACGTTGACGCGAAGGCCGAGAGCAAGCTGTCGACAATGCTCCACGGCTTCTGGCTCCTGGTCAGCGTCGCGCTGATCCCGGCAGTGCTCAACATGATCCCGCTCTCGGCGCTCGCCGCGGTGCTGATCGCAACCGGCTACAAGCTGACCAAACCCAAGCTGTATACCGAGCGCTTCAAGCAGGGCTGGACGCAGTTCATCCCGTTCGTCGTCACCGTGGTCGCCATCCTGTTCACCGACCTTCTCGAAGGCATCGTCATCGGTCTCGCCGTCGGCTTCGTGTTCGTCGTCGCGCGCAACTTTCGCACTGCGATCACCTTCGCCTGCGACGATGAGGACTGCCTCGTCCGTGCCCGCCGCAACCTGTATTTCATCCATAAATACGAGTTGCAGAAGTCGCTCGATCGCGTGCCGGACAACGCGAACCTGCTGATCGATCTCTCGTCGACCAGCTATGTCGATCTCGACAACGTCGACATCATCAACGCGTTCATCAAGGGCGCGCAATACCGCGGCATCACCGTACTGATCCGCGGCGATCTCGCGCTTCGTACGGTGAAGCTGATCAACGCCCCCCAGACCGAGGTCCGTTTCGCATGAGGCAATACAAGCAGCTGCTGCTCGCCAATAAGGCGTGGTCGGCCGAGATCATCGAGGAAAGCGCCGACTTCTTCCAGCGCCAGCTCGTCGGGCAGAACCCGGAGTTCCTGTGGATCGGCTGTTCGGACAGCCGCGTCAGTCCGGAACAGATGACGATGACGCCGCCGGGCAACATGTTCATCCACCGCAACATCGCCAATCTCGTCAACGACGACGACATGAACCTGATGTCGGTGCTGCAATATGCGGTCGACGTGCTGGGCGTGCGCCACATCATCATCTGCGGCCATTATGCGTGCGGCGGGATCCGCGCGACGCTCGACGGCGGCACGAGCGGCGCCGTGGACGACTGGCTCTCGACCGCGCGCGGCGTCCTGCACGACCATGCGGACGAGATCGATGCGCAGCCCGACCGCGAACAGAAGGTCAACCGGCTGGTCGAGGTCAACGTCCGCGACCAACTCATCCGTCTCGCGCGCACCGCGACGATCCAGGGCGCCTTCGCCCGCGGGCAGGAAGTGCTGCTGCACGGCTGGGTCTACGACATCCGCGACGGCCTGATCAAACCGATGATGGAAATCGATTCGAAGACGGTTCTCGAAGAGGTCGGCCGGCCGGACAAGGTGCTGGTGTAAGCCGAGAGGGTTGCACTACCCCAATCCTCCCCCGCCAGGGGGAGGTGGCTGGCACTCGCCAGACGGAGGGGGAGGATACGAGCCAGAGGTTTTCGCTTATCTCCCCTCCGTCAGTCTGACGCCTGCCCCCCCCCGCCAGGGGAAGGACAAATCAGAACCTCACCCCGGCAGCTTGAACCGCACGCTCTGCGACAGGCCGCCGCAGCCGACGCCGCCATCGGGCCGGAACGTCTTGGTGTACCGTGCGCCCGCGATCGTCTGCACGCCGGCCTTGGTGAACACGAACGGGGGGTAGCTCAGCACGGCGCGCTGGTTGAGAACCTTGCCGTCGGCGCCAACGTCGAACTGCGTCTTGGTCCACCCTTCGAAACCCCACGCCTGCGCCTCGTTCGGAAAGACGCCGCCAGCCGAAAGGAATCGTGGCGGCGCGTCGAGGATCGCACACTGGCTTGCCGCCAGCCCGGACCGGTCGAACGTCGCGCGCGCCATGGCCGTATCGCCTGCCTGTTGCTGGAGCGAGGCCAAACGGATCAGCGCCCCGACGCGCATGGGATCGTTCGCAGCCAGTCCCTTGTCGTCCGCAACCTGCTGCAACAGCACAGCACGGCGGTTTCGCGCATTGGTCCGCTCGGCGATCAACAACAGGATCGCCGACCGTGCCTTGGGATCGTTCGCATAGACCGGCATCGACAGCAGCGGCGTGACGGCGCGGGTGAACGCCCCGTCCTTCCAGCTGTCCGCACTGGCCGTCACGCGCACGCTGATATCGAGCGGCAGCCTTGCCGATGCGGGCGCCCCCTGGGCTTCGGCGATCGCGAGCGCGCGCCTTGCGAACACGTTGGATTCCTCGCGGCCGACGACCGCATTATTGACCAACTGGTACAGCGGCGGCAGCGTCGCGAGCGAATTAGGTCCGGACTTCGCCTCCGCGGCAGCGAGCGCCGCACGTTGGCGGACGACCGCGACGGCATCCGCCCCACGTTCCTCGGCCGGTAGCGAAAGCCCCTTCGATTCGAGCCACGTCGCCATGTCGGAATCGAGGAACTTGCCGATCGACGGTCGCTCGAACAAGGTCGAGCACCGCATCTCGATCCGGACATTGCGTCGGAAGAATGCCGGTAACGCCTTTGCCTGTTCCGGCGTCCAGGACCAGTCGCGCACCGCCCGTGCGAACTCCAGCGCGACCGCACCGCCGCCCGCGGCATAGATCGGCGAAACATCTCTCACCACACCGTCGTCGCCGATCGTGAACTCGACCACCGCCATGTCGGCGGGGCGCAAATCGGCCTCGCCGCCACACGGCGGTACGTCCATCTGCACGGCTGGGTCGAACTCGCCCTTGGTGAGCCGCCCCGCCCCGGTCATCGCCATATACCGCCGCGCGTCGTCGGGCTTGCCGGCTAGCAGCGAGGCGATCGCCGCGTCGGAGCGCGCGGATACGTCGTTCG
>JAJNQF010000010.1 GCA_021154945.1 Sphingomonas sp. | reverse complement strand
GCAACGACCTCGCGCTCGCCGAACAGGTACGCGTCGCCGACAAGCAGATCGACGTGATCGAGGCGGAGGTCGAGCGGCTGGCGGTGCGGATCATCGCATTGCGCGCGCCGATGGCGGTCGACCTGCGCGAGGTCGTCGCCGCGCTGAAGATCGCCGGCGTCGTCGAGCGGATCGGCGATTACGCCAAGAACATCGCCAAGCGCGTGCCGATGATCGAGAGCGAGCACCGGATCGAACCGATCTCGATCCTGCCCGCGATGGGCCGGATGGCGAGCGAGATGGTCCACGACGTGCTCGACGCGTTCGCCGCGCGCGATGCCGAAGAAGCGGTGCGGGTGGTCGAAAGCGACAACGCGCTCGACGATTTCTACGACAGCATCTTCCGCACGCTCGTCACCTACATGGTCGAGAATCCGCGGACGATCGGCCAAGTCGCGCACCTGCTGTTCGTCGCGAAGAACCTTGAGCGGATCGGTGACCACGCCACCAACGTTGCCGAGATGGTGTATTTTGCCGCAACCGGGACGCAGATGGTCGACCGGGAACGCGGTATCAAGCAGGAGCAGGCATAATGGCACGCGCGAAGATGCTGTTGGTCGAGGATGATGCCGCCCTCGCCGAATTGCTGGTCTGGCATTTCAAGCGCGAGGATTTCGAGATCGCGCATACGCCCGACGGCGAGGAGGCATTGCTGCTCGCCAAGGAAAAGGTGCCCGATATCGTCCTGCTCGACTGGATGGTCGAGGGACTGTCTGGGATCGAGGTGTGTCGTCGCCTGCGTCGCGCACCCGAGACGCAGAACGTGCCGATCATCATGCTGACCGCACGCGGTGAGGAAGAGGATCGCGTTCGCGGGCTGGAGACCGGCGCCGACGATTACGTGACCAAGCCATTTTCGCCGCGCGAACTCGTTGCGCGCGTTGGTGCGGTTCTGCGTCGCGTTCGTCCTGCCCTCGCCGGCGAAGCGCTGAGCTATGCCGACATCGAGATGGACACGGTCGGCCACAAGGTCCGCCGCTCCGGCGAGGTCGTGTCGCTCGGACCGACCGAGTTCCGGCTGCTGAAGCATTTCCTCGAGCATCCCGGCTGGGTGTTCTCGCGCGAGCGGCTGCTCGATGCCGTCTGGGGCCACGACTCGGATATCGAGAGCCGGACGGTCGACGTGCACATCCGGCGGTTGCGCAAGGCGATCAACGTCGGCGAGCGTCCGGACATCATCCGCACCGTCCGTTCGGCGGGCTATTCGCTCGATACGGGCGGCTGACGAACCTGTCCCGCGGTGGGGCGAATGGAATCGGATGCGAAACGAAGGACCCAAGCGCGACTTAGTGCGTTCAGACGTCGCGCTACCAAAATGGTGCACCCATTTAGGAGATTCGTATGAAGTCCATTCTTCTCGCCGCTGCATCTCTTCTCGCGACGCCCGTGATCGCCCAGACGACCCCACCGGCCGATCCCGCCGCGCAGACCGCACCGGCCGATCCCGCGATGCAGACGGCACCGGCTGACCAGGCAGCCCCTGCCGACCCCGCAGCACCTGCGGATCCGGCAATGGCGGCACCCGCCGCTCCGATGGCAGCACCTGCCCCCACGGGTGGCGTGACGTTCGGTCAGCCGACGGTAACCCCGCCGACCCCAGCGCCCGCCGAATATCCGGTGTGCTCGAAGACGGTCAAGGACGGCTGCCGCAACCGCGGCGGCAAGTAAGTTACGCAGCAAGCAGCAGGTGATCCTGCCGCTTGCCTAGCTGGCTTTACGTTCTAGGAAAGGCGCTCCAACTTAAGAGAGGAGCGCCTTTTCCATGTCTATTCGCTTTGAGGGCCGGGTTGCCATCGTCACCGGCGCAGGCGGCGGCTTGGGCCGCGAATATGCGCTCGAACTCGCCCGCCGCGGCGCGAAGGTCGTCGTCAACGATCTCGGCGCATCGCGCGACGGCACTGGCCATTCCGACGCCGCGCTGAAGGTTGTCGAGGAAATCGAGGCGGCTGGCGGCGAGGCGATGTCGAACGGCGGCAGCGTCACCGATTACGACCAGATGGTCGAAATGGTCGCCCGCGCCTCCGAGAAATGGGGCGGCGTCCACATCCTCATCAACAACGCCGGCGTGTTGCGCGACAAGAGCTTCGCCAAGATGGAGCCCGCCGACTTCAAGTTCGTCGTCGACGTCCACCTCAACGGCTCGGCCAACGCCACCAAGGCGGTGTGGGACACGATGCGTGCCCAAAATTACGGCCGCATCCTGATGACCGCGTCGTCGACCGGCCTGTACGGCAATTTCGGCCAGGCGAATTACGGTGCCGCGAAGCTGGGCCTCGCGGGGCTGACCAAGACGCTCGCGATCGAGGGCGCAAAGAACAACATCAAGGTCAACACGATCGCACCCACCGCGGGCACGCGGATGACGCAGGACATCTTCCCCCAGGAAGCGTTCAAGGCGTTCTCGCCCGACAAGGTCGCTCCGGCCGCGGTGTTCCTCGTGTCCGAAGACGCGCCGACCAACATGATCGTCGGTGCCGGTGCCGGCGTATTCCAGGCTGCGTACGTGACGCTGACTCAGGGCAAGCTGCTGACGGGCGACGATCTTTCGGTCGAGGGTGTCGCGGCGCACTGGGACGCGATCATCGACCGCACGGGCGAGATCGTCCCGCAGTCGGGGTCGGAACAGTCGATGACCATCCTGAGCAAGCTGCAGGGGCGGTAAACAGCGGATCGATTGTCCATCGATCCTCCCCCGCCAGGGGGAGGTGGCAGGCGTCAGCCTGACGGAGGGGGCGGGGCCAAGTGACC
>JAJNQF010000480.1 GCA_021154945.1 Sphingomonas sp. | reverse complement strand
ATCGTCATAGCTGTCCCCCCAATTGGGCCCCGGCCTTCGCCGGGGTGGGGCGTTCGGGCGGGGGGCAGAAACGCTACTGCCCCTCGTAAGGCCCCGGTTCTTCCTCCGGCGGCCTCCGATCGTCGCGTGGGGGCGGGCCCTCCTCGCGATCGCGGCGTGACGGTCCGACCGAGATCGTACCGTCCTCGCCCATCTTCAGGTTGAAGCCGAGACCCTCGATCTCGCCACCCAGCGGCAATACCGCATTGTCCTCATCCCCTGACGGCAACGCGTCGGGATCGACCTCCTCGACCGGCGGTGGCGGCGCGGCAACCGGCGCGATTCCCAGCGCAGACTGCATGAAGTCGCGCCAGATCCGCGCCGGGATGCCGCCGCCCGACAGGCCGGGATTGGAGGAATTGTCGTCGTTGCCGACCCACACGCCGACCACCAGATCGCGCGCGAAACCTATGAACAGCGCGTCCTTGTTGTCGGAGGTCGTGCCGGTCTTGCCGAACGCGTCGACGGTGAGGTTCGCCTGCCGCCCGGTGCCGTTACGGATCGACGCGGCGAGCAGGTCGAGCATCTCGTCGTGGATCTTCGACGGCATCTCGGTCGCGCCACCGGTCAGCGACTGGTACCAGCCCTTCTCGCGCACGTCGGCAAGCCCGCGTGGCTGCACCGGATATTGCTCGCGCGCGATGGCGGCATAGGCGGCGGTCAACTCCAGCAGCGACACGGTCGAGGTGCCGAGCCCGATGGTCGCCTCGTTCGGGATCGGCGTCGAGATGCCGAGATCGCGCGCCGCCTTGATCACCGCCTTCACGCCGACCTGTTGCGTCAGCCGCGCGGCGGCGACGTTGGACGAGCGCGCGAATGCCTGGCGCAGCGTGATCGTCCCCTGATAGCGGCCGTCGCTGTTCTTTGGCGACCAGTCGCCGATCGTCACCGGGCTGTCTTCGATGGTCGAATCGGGGGTCATCCCCTGGCGCATGGCGGCAAGGTACACGAACAGCTTGAAGGTCGAGCCGGGCTGGCGGCGCGCCTGGGTCGCGCGGTTGAACGGGCTCTTGCGGTAATTCTTGCCGCCGACCATCGCGACGACGCGGCCGTCGGGACGCATCGCGACGAGCGCGACCTGCGCCTGACGCAGGCCCGCGCGCGCGACGGTGCGCTCGGCGGCGCGTTGAAGCCGGGGATCGAGCGTCGTCTGGACGGTCGTCTCGGTCTTCACCTCGCCCGCCTGGTCGCGTGCTTCGGGCAGGATCCAGTCGGCGAAATAGGTGCCGTTGGGAAGTTGCGACGGGCGGCTGCCGAGCACGCGCTGCGGCCGGACCGCATCGCCCTCGGCCTTGGTGAGGAAACCGGCATCGACCATTGCGCCGACCACCACGGCCTGACGCTTGCGCGCGCCTTCGAGGTTGGAGGTCGGGGCGAGGCGGGATGGTGCCTTGACCAGACCGGCGAGCATCGCTGCCTGGCCGACGTTCAGCTTGTCGGGGGTGCGGCCGAAATAATGCTTGGCGGCGGCACTGATCCCGTAGGTGTTGTCGCCAAAATAGACGTTCGAGAGATAGCGCGAGAGGATCTCATCCTTCGACAGCCAGGCCTCCAGCCAGAACGCGATCATCGCCTCGCGGATCTTTCGCGTCGCGGTGCGGTCCGAATCGAGGAAGGCGTTCTTCGCGAGCTGCTGCGTGATCGTGCTGCCACCCTGGCGCACGCCGCCCGAACCCATGTTCGCCCAGGCCGCACGGGCGATGCCGCGCGGGTCGACGCCCCAATGCGAATAGAAGCGCCGGTCCTCGATCGCGAGAAACGCCTGCGTGACGTGCGGCGGGAGCGTGGCCGCGTCGACCGGCTTGCCGATGACCGCACCGCGTCGCGCGATCGGCGTGCCGTCGTCGGCCGTGAGCGTGATCGAGGGCGGGGTGGGCGGTTGCAGCGACTTCGACAATGGCGCGGTGATCGCCAGCCAGATGATCGCGATCACCAGCAGGACGATGCCGATGCCGAAGCCGCGCAGAATCCAGCGCCCGATCGGACGGCGCGGGCGCGGCGTACGGGGCGGGACATAGCCGGCGGTCGGGTCGCGATCATAGGGGTACGGGTCTTCGCCGCCCCGCTCCGCCTCGTATTTCTGGCGCAGGCGTTCGCGTTCGGTGATCAGCCGTTCGCGCTCATAGGCATAGGGCTCGCGGTCCCCCTGCGAGTCGGCGCTGGAACGGGAGGTGTCGAAGGGATCGGGGCGCATCGGTCGTTCCAGCGGGTCGGCCAAGCGGCGGACATCGAGTGTGTTATCGTTATACGACAGTTCGGGCAAGCCTGAGCGTGCACGGCGTATGCCCATGCTTAACGTGTACGGGGGCTTAGCGACAGCGCTTGCGGTGGTCGGGCTCGCGGTGGCCGGGGAGCGAGAACGGACCGAAGCGCTGTTGTCATCGTGCGGCGAAACGGGGAAGAGCATCCCATGACCTTCGAACAGGATAAAACCGTGGCCGCTCCCGACACTCTTCCCGCCGTTCTGCCGCTGGTCGTCGGTATCGGCGGCACGATCGGCGGCGTCTCGTCGACCGAGCGGGCGCTGCGGATCGCGCTCGATGCGGTCGAGAAGCAGGGCTATCGCACGCTGATGTTCGGCGGCGCCGACATGGCGCGCCTCCCGCTGTACGACCCGAAGGCGACGACGCGGACCGCGGACGAGCAGGCGTTCGTGGCGGCCGTGCGGGGCGCATCGGCGGTGATCATCGCAAGCCCCGGCTATCATGGCAGCATCTCCGGCGTGGTGAAGAATGCGCTCGATCTGCTGGAGGAAACCGCGCGCGACGAGCGGCCGTATCTGGCGGACATGCCGGTCGGGCTGATCGCCACGGCCTATGGCTGGCAGGCGACCGGGAGCACGATCGCCGCGCTGCGCTCGATCGTCCATGCGCTGCGCGGGTGGCCGACGCCGTTTGCCGCGGCGATCAATACGCAAGTGACGAAGTTCGACGACGAGGGTGGCGCGAGCGACCCTGCGGTGGTCGAGCAGTTGCGCCTGGTCGGGCGGCAGGTCGCGCGGTTCGCGCCGTTGTCGGAACCGGCGAACTAGGGCTTCTCGACGTTGTATCCTCCCCCGCCAGGGGGA
>JAJNQF010000479.1 GCA_021154945.1 Sphingomonas sp. | reverse complement strand
GGCCAGGATACCCTCAAGACCCGCACCAGCCTCTCCACCGGCGGCAAGTCGTACGACTATTACAGCCTCGCCAAGGCGTCCGAGCAGTTCGGCGACATCAGCCGCCTGCCGTTCTCGATGAACGTCCTTCTCGAGAATTTGCTCCGCTTCGAGGACGGCGTGACCGTCACGCGCGAGGATATCCAGGCGATCGTCGACTGGCAGAAGGAGCGTCGCAGCGACCGCGAGATCCAGTATCGCCCCGCGCGCGTGCTGATGCAGGACTTCACCGGCGTGCCGTGCGTGGTCGATCTCGCCGCGATGCGCGACGCGATGACCAAGCTCGGCGGCAACCCCGAGAAGATCAACCCGCAGGTCCCCGTCCACCTCGTCATCGATCACTCGGTGATGGTCGACGAGTTCGGCACGCCCCAGGCGTTCCACGACAACGTCGACCTTGAGTACGAGCGCAACATCGAGCGCTACGAGTTCCTGAAGTGGGGTTCGAAGGCGCTCGACAATTTCCAGGTCGTTCCCCCCGGCACCGGCATCTGCCACCAGGTGAACCTCGAATATATCGGTCAGGCCGTCTGGTCGTCGGCTTCGTCGGGTGACCACGGCGACGGCACGATGATCGCGTACCCGGACACGCTGGTCGGCACCGACAGCCACACGACGATGATCAACGGTCTCGGCGTGCTCGGCTGGGGCGTCGGCGGGATCGAGGCCGAGGCCGCGATGCTCGGCCAGCCCGTGTCGATGCTGATCCCCGAAGTCGTCGGCTTCAAGCTGACCGGCGCGCTGAACGAGGGCATCACCGCCACCGATCTCGTGCTCACCGTCACGCAGATGCTGCGCGCCAAGGGCGTCGTCGGCCGCTTCGTCGAGTTCTTCGGCCCCGGCCTGTCGTCGATGACGCTCGCCGATCGCGCGACGATCGCCAATATGGCGCCTGAATACGGCGCGACCTGCGGCTTCTTCCCGATCGACGACAAGACGCTCGATTACATGCGCCTCACCGCACGCTCGGACGAGAATGTCGAGCTGGTCGAGGCCTATGCCAAGGCCAACGGCTTCTGGCGCGACGAGAACGCGGAAGACCCCGTCTTCACCGACACGCTTGAGCTCGACATGGGCACCGTCGTCGCCTCGCTCGCCGGCCCGAAGCGCCCGCAGGATCGCGTCAGCCTCAACAAGGTCGATGAGGTGTTCAACAGCGACCTCCACAAGCTGTACCACAAGGAACAGCCCGCACGCGTCGCGGTCGAGGGTCGCGAGCATGACATCGGCGACGGCGACGTCGTGATCGCCGCGATCACCAGCTGCACCAACACCTCGAACCCGTCGGTGCTCGTTGCCGCCGGTCTCGTCGCACGCAAGGCCAACGCGCTCGGCCTCAAGTCGAAGCCGTGGGTGAAGACCTCGCTCGCCCCCGGTTCGCAGGTCGTCACCGACTATCTCGACAAGGCCGGGCTGACCGCAGACCTGAACGCGCTCGGCTTCAACCTCGTCGGCTATGGCTGCACCACCTGCATCGGCAACTCGGGGCCGCTCGCGCCTGCGATTTCGGCCGCGATCAACGAGAACGACCTCGTCGCCGCGTCGGTGCTTTCGGGCAACCGCAACTTCGAGGGCCGCGTGTCACCCGACGTCCGCGCCAACTTCCTCGCCTCGCCGCCGCTCGTCGTCGCCTATGCGATCAAGGGCACCGTCACGACCGACATGATCGAGACGCCGCTCGGCCAGGGGTCTGACGGCCAGGACGTGTATCTGCGCGATATCTGGCCGACCAACGAGGAAGTCCGCACGACGATGGACGCCAACATCGACGCCGGCATGTTCGGCGCGCGCTACGGCGACGTCTATGCGGGCGACGCCAAGTGGCGCGAGATCGACGTCACGGGTTCGGACACCTACGCATGGCGCGCAGGCTCGACCTATGTCGCCAACCCGCCCTATTTCGAGGGCCTCAGCATGACGCCGTCGCCGGTGCAGGACATCATCGACGCCAAGCCGCTCGCGATCCTCGGCGATTCGATCACGACCGATCACATCTCGCCGGCCGGTTCGATCAAGGCCGACAGCCCCGCCGGCCGTTTCCTGCAGGAGCATCAGGTCAGCAAGGCCGACTTCAACAGCTATGGCGCGCGTCGCGGCAACCATGACGTGATGATGCGCGGCACCTTCGCCAACATCCGCATCAAGAACGAGATGGTCCCCGGCGTCGAAGGCGGCATGTCGAAGTACGACGGCGAGGTCATGGCGATCTACGACGCCGCCATGCGCTTCAAGCAGGACGGCACGCCGCTCGTGATCGTCGCCGGCAAGGAATACGGCACCGGCTCGTCGCGCGACTGGGCGGCGAAGGGCACCAACCTGCTCGGCGTCCGCGCCGTGATCACCGAGAGCTTCGAGCGCATCCACCGCTCGAACCTGGTCGGCATGGGCGTGCTGCCGTTGCAGTTCGCGGACGGTGTGGACCGCAAGACGCTCGGCCTCGACGGCTCGGAGACGTTCACGATCCTCGACGTGGCGAGCATCCGCCCGCGTCAGGACGTCACGGTGAAGATGACCCGCGCCGACGGGTCGAGCGAGACGTTCCAGACCAAGTGCCGGATCGATACCGTCAACGAGCTGGAATACTTCCTCAACGGCGGCATTCTCCACTACGTCCTGCGCAAGCTGGCCGCGTAAGACAACGCCCTACGATCCTCCCCCGCAAGGGGGAGGTGGCGCCGGAGGCGACGGAGGGGGAGGACACGGAACAGAGGTTTCCCTTACCTCCCCCTCCGACAGGCAAGTGCCTGCCACCTCCCCCTGACGGGGGAGGATCGATAGGGTTGCACAATCTCAGGCTATTGCCGCGCGTCGCGCGATTCCCGAACGCTCCCAAACCAAAAAGGCGGGGCGACCGTGAAGGTCGCCCCGTAGTTCAGGGAGAAGACCGGGACAGGGGAGACCCGGTCAAGTCGCCGTCCACAGGGGGAGAGGGAGCGGCGACGCACCCTCCTTCGGCTCGATATGTTGCAGTGATGTGTCGAACGGGGCGAATGACGAACTTTTCACCTAACAATGCAGAGATCGAAATCCTCCCCTGCAAGGGGAGGTGGCAGCGCGCAGTGCTGACG
>JAJNQF010000465.1 GCA_021154945.1 Sphingomonas sp. | reverse complement strand
TCCCGTCGAGCAACCCGTTCACGAAGCCCGATTCCCGCTTGTCGTAGAACGCATGCGCCACGTCGACATATTCGCTGATCACCGCGGCGACCGGCACGTCCTTGCGCGCCAGCAGTTCATACGTGCCGACACGGATGATCGCCTTCATCGGCTTGTCGAGGCGTGCCAGCGTCCAGCCCTTGGCCAGCTTGCCCTCGATCAGCACGTCGATCTCGCCGGCGCGGGCGTTCGCACCGGTCACGAGGTCGTCGAAGAAATCGACATCGGCCTCGGCATATTCGACATCTTCGATCGTCGCGCCGAGCCGGTGCTGGTGGAATTCGTTGAGCAGGACGGGCATCGCGGTGCCCTCCATCTCGTGCTGGTAGGTCGCCTGGACGGCGGCGAGGCGAGCGGCGGCACGCGCCTTGGTGCGGGGGGCGGTTCGAGTCATAAGCGGTTGCCTGTAGGCGCGGGGGGGCTGTGTGTCAGCCCTTTGCGTTTTTGGGCGCTTTGGCAGAGAAGATTGGTTCGCGCAGAGGCGCAGAGAGCACGGAGCTGTATCGCTCGCCGCGGAGCGGCCTCCCATTACCGTTCAATGAGGAGATCGAAGCGGCTACGCCGCGCTCTCTGCGCCTCTGCGCGAACAATCTAACTGTTGAGCCGCAACCGCAAAGCCACCGATTTTGCGTGCGCAGGGAGCCCCTCGGCGTTGGCGAGCGCGACAGTGGCCGGTCCGAGTTCGCGCAACGCCGCTTCGTCGAGCGCGAGGAAGCTGGTGCGCTTCATGAAGTCGAGCACCGACAGTCCGCTGGCAAACCGCGCCCGACGGCCAGTGGGGAGGACGTGGTTCGGGCCGGCGACGTAATCGCCGATCGCTTCGGGGGTGTAGCGGCCGAGGAACACCGACCCGGCGTGGCGGATGCGGTCGAAGAATCCTTGGGGGTCGGGGATCGCCAACTGGAGATGCTCGGCAGCGAGACGGTCGACCAGCGGGATCGCATCGGCGAGCGTGTCGACGACGATGATCGCACCGTTGGTGTCCCACGCGACGCGCGCGACCGCTTCGGTGGCGAGGTCGCGCAACTGGCGGTCGACGGCGTCCGCGACCTTGTCGGCGAAGGCTGCGTCGTCGGTGAACAGGATCGACTGCGTGGTCACGTCGTGCTCGGCCTGGCTGAGCAGGTCGGCTGCAGTCCATTCGGGGTCGTTGAGCGCGTCCGCGACGACGACGATTTCCGAGGGGCCCGCGACCATGTCGATGCCGACGACGCCGTAGACCTGGCGCTTGGCTTCGGCGACCCACGCGTTGCCGGGGCCGGTGATGACGTCGACCGGTTCGATCCGGCCTGCGCCGTACGCGAGCGCCGCGACCGCCTGTGCACCACCCACGCGCCACACTTCGTCGACACCGGCGAGGTGCGCGGCGGCGAGGACCAGCGGGTTGATCTGGCCGTCGGGGGTCGGCGTGACCATCGCGAGGCGACCGACGCCCGCGACCTTGGCGGGGATCGCGTTCATTAGCAGCGACGAGGGGTAGGCGGCACGTCCACCGGGAACGTAGATGCCGGCGGCGTCTACGGGGAGCCAGCGTGCGCCGAGTCTCACGCCTTCGGAGTCGACCGAGTCGCTGTCGAGCGGCCGCTGTTTTTCGTGATACGCGCGGATGCGGGTCGCGGCGAGTTCGAGCGCGGTGCGCAGGTCCGGGTCGAGTGCATCGAACGCGGCCTTGCAGTCGGCGGCGTCGATCTGCCAGCCGGTGGTTTCGAGGTCGTGGCGATCGTGTTTCTGCGTCAGGTCGCGGAGTGCGGTTTCGCCGTCGCGACGGACCGCGGCGATGATCGCGGCGACGTCCTGTGTGACGCCTGCGTCGGATTCGCGACGATCCTCGACGAGCGCGGTGAAGCGCGTCGCGAAGTCCGCGTCGGTGGTGGAGAGGCGAATCACATTCCCCTCCCGCTTGCGGGAGGGGTTAGGGGAGGGGCTGTAATAGCCCCGGGCGTTACGCTGGAGGACAGCAAGCCCTCCCCCGACCCCTCCCGCAAGCGGAAGGGGAGCAGAAGATTGGCGCTCATGCTGCGATCTCCTGCGCTTCGACGGCGCGGCGAAATGCCTCGACCAATGGGACAACCCGGCTGCGCGTTTTCATCGCGGCGCGGTTGACGACCAGGCGGCTGTTGACTTCCATGATCGTCTCGACCTCGACCAAGCCGTTTTCGAGCAGCGTGCGGCCCGACGACACGAGATCGACGATCCGCGGCGCCAGCCCCAGGGTCGGCGCCAACTCCATCGCGCCGTTGAGCTTCACGCACTCCGCCTGCACGCCACGGCTGGCAAAATGCGCGGCCGTCACATGCGGATATTTGGTGGCGACGCGGACGTGGCTCCAGCCGCGCGGATCGTCCTGCGCCGCCATCTCGGCAGGCTCGGCGACCGACAGGCGGCAATGGCCGATGCCGAGGTCGACCGGCGCATACAGTTCCGAATAGCCGAACTCGGCGATCACGTCCGACCCGACGATGCCGAGCTGCGCGGCACCGTGCGCGACGAAGGTGGCGACGTCGAACGCGCGCACCCGGATCAGCGAGATCGCCGGGTCGTTGGTCGCGAACCGCAACGCCCGGGAATTTTCGTCCGAGAACGACGCTTCGGGATGCACCCCGGCGCGCGCGAGCAACGGCAGGGCCTCGGCGAGGATACGCCCCTTGGGAACGGCGATGATGATCTGGGAATCTGGCACGCGCCGGGCTTTACGGGTGGGGCATGGCGGGTGCAACAACCTGCGCATGGCAAATGTAAAGGCAAGTTGCTCGGCGTTCGAAATCCAGGCGGAGTATTGCGCGGCGATGGATGCGCCAGTCACGGCGCGGGTTTGCACCGCGCTGGCGGAGGCGCTCGATCGGGAGAGCGAGACGGGGCGGCGGGTGCTCGACTGGGTGGGCGAGCCCGTCGCCGATGCGCTGGCGCTGCGCCTCGTCGGCGGATTGCATGCGCTGCATCGGTCGGGCGTCGATCCCGCGCTCTCAACCGTGTTTTCCGGCGCGGAGACCGACCCGGCGCGCGTCACGGCCGTTTTGAAAGCCACGCTCGTCGCGCACGATGCGGCGCTGCTGCCCTGGCTCGACGGGCCGCCGCAGACCAACGAGGCGGCGCGGTCGGCGGGCATGATGACCGGTATATTGCACCTCGCCGAGCGGTACGGACCGCGGTTCGAATTGCTGGAGATCGGATCGAGCGCGGGGCTGAATCTGCTGATCGATCGCTATCGGTTCGATCTTGGCGGCGTGACGGTCGGGCCATCGGTATCGCCGGTGACGATCCGCCCCGAATGGCGGGGGCCGCCGCCGCCAAGCGCCCGGGTCGAGATCGAGTCGACGCGCGGCGTCGATATCCAGCCGGTGGACGTCGCCGATCCGGCCGCGGCGGCACGGCTCGAGGTGTATGTCTGGGTCGATGCGGTCGAGCGACAGGCGCGGCTCGCCACGGCGATCGCTATGGTCCGCGAGGGTGGCGTCGATCTGGTCGAAGGCGATGCGGCGGACTGGGTCGAGGCGCAATTGGCCTTGCCGCAACCCGAGGGCGTCACGCGCGTGCTGATGCATTCGGTGGTGTGGCAGTATCTGTCGGCGGCATCGCGCGAGCGGATCCGCGTCGCGATGGACGCGGCGGGCGCGCGGGCGACGGCGGAGCGGCCGCTCGGCTGGGTGATGATGGAGCCGAACCGCGACCTGCACCGGCATGAGGTCCGCGTGCGGGGTTGGCCGGGCGATCGGCCTATGGAACTGGTCGCGCTGACACACGCGCACGGCGCCTGGGTCGAAGGCCTCGCGCCGCCCTACGAGACGCGCGATTATGTCATGCGGCGCGGGGCGTATGACGCGGAATAGAAAACGGCCCGGGATTGCTCCCGGGCCGGACCGACTTGCTCAGTAGAAGAAGCCGTTGTTGACCTGAACGACGCGGCCCGAGCGGGTGTCGACCAGGACGACGTCGCGGCCGTAGCGGACCCAGCGCTGATAGCCGTAGCCCGGACGGGGCAGACGATACGTCTGGTAGTCGTTGATCCAGTAGTTGCGGCCGTAATAGGCCGGCGCGAAGCGGTAGCCGACGGTCACCGGACGATAGCGATAGCCGCGCGGGCCGACATAGGCGGGGCGGCGATAGACGTTAGCGTGGGTGCGCCGATAGTCGCGCCAGTCCTCGCGCGCTTCACGACGATCTTCGCGCAGTTCCTGACGGGCTTCGCGGATGTCGCCGCGGTCGCCGTAGCGGCGTGCGCGCTGCAGGTCGCGCTGGCTTTCGCGGATCTCGCGCTGGTCGCGGCGGACTTCGCCGTAGCTCTGCGCGGTAGCGAAAGTGGGGACTAGGGTGGCGGCGGCGACGGCCGCGAGGATCATCTTACGCATGACTGCTCTCCTGTGTTCGGCGCCGAATCAACGGCATGGATGAGGTTTTGCTCCCGCGCCGCTGAACGATCACAGAATGTGGTGGTCAGGATTTAGACAGGTGGCGCCCGTCGAGCGGGCACGAGTCCGCGAGCAAGTTTTCCGATCCTCCCCCGCCAGGGGGAGGTGGCGCCGAAGGCGACGGAGGGGGAGGACACGCGACCGCGGTTACTCCTTACCTCCCCCTCCGTCTGGCAAGAGCCAGCCACCTCCCCCTGGCGGGGGAGGATCGAGAGGGTTCTCAGACTCCCCAGCGGCGCATCGCGGCGATTACCGCGTCGGGTTTCTGCCACGGTACGAAATGGCCTGCATCGATCTTCTCGATCGTTAGGTCGGGGACATAGGCGGCGAGGTCGAGCTGGCTCGGCAGCAGCGCGCTGTCCTGCATCCCCCAGATCACCAGTACCGGCATCGCAGTCGGGGGAAACGGCGCGTCGAGAAAGGCGGGGCGGGGCGGCGTTTCGTCCATTGCGGGGACGACGATCGCGCTCGCCCGGTACCAGTTGAGCATCGCGGTGATCGCGCCGGGCTGGCCCCATTCGTCGAGATAGGCGGCCTTGTCCTCGGCCATCGCGGCGAGATCGGCGTGCTTGGAGAAACTCGTGTCGAAAAAGGTTTCGAGGCCGATCGACTCGATGTGCTTTTCGAAATCGGGGTTGCGGAAGGCGCGGATATACTGGCTGGCGGCGCGCTGTTCGAGGTCGTCGAACATCGTCCGCTGGAAGACGAGCGGGTGGGGCGCGTTGATGATGACGAGCTTCGCGATGCGCTCGGGGTGGCGCAGTGCGGCCATCCACGCGACCGCGCCGCCCCAGTCGTGGCCGACCAGCGTGAAGCGGTCGATGTTCAGGTGGTCGGCGAGCGCGATCAGGTCTGCGACGATCTTGTCGGGGGTGTAGCTGTCGACGCCTTCTGGTTTGGAGGAGCGCGCGAAGCCGCGTTGGTCGGGGGCGATCACGTAATGGTCGCGGGCGAGGTCTGGGGCGATGGCGCGCCAGGTGCGGTGCGATTCTGGGAAGCCGTGGAGGAGGATGACGGGCGGGTTGGCCGGGTCGCCGGTTATCGCGACGTCGAGTTCGACGCCTGTGGATAGTGGGATGCGTTGCAGGTTCGACATCATTCCCCTCCCGCTCGCGGGAGGGGTTAGGGGAGGGCCTACCCGTCGCGCTGCCCGCTGGTCATGCCCTCCCCCGACCCCTCCCGCAAGCGGGAGGGGAGCAGAAGGTGTATCTCCCCTCCCGCTCGCGGGAGGGGCTGGGGGTGGGCTCGCGGTCAGTCGCAAGCGGATCGCTCGTTGATAGCGCGTG
>JAJNQF010000225.1 GCA_021154945.1 Sphingomonas sp. | reverse complement strand
GCATCGTGAAAGCCGTGCAGCACGTCAATATCTCGGTGGCCAAGGGCGAGACGCTCGGCATCGTCGGCGAATCCGGTTCCGGCAAGTCGGTGACGTCCTATGCCGTGATGCGCATCCTCGACCGGGCGGGGCGGATCGCCGAGGGCTCGGTGATGTTTTCCGGCATCGACGTCAAGGCCGCGAGCGAGAACGAGATGCGCGACCTGCGCGGCCGCGAAATCTCGATGATCTTCCAGAATCCGCGCGCCGCGCTCAACCCGATCCGCAAGGTGGGCGACCAGATCGAGGACGTGTTGCGCCAGCACGTCCAGAGCGCGGCCAGCGACCGCGGCGAGAAGGCGATCGAGGCGCTGGAGCAGGTCAAGATCGCCCGTCCCCGCGAGAGGTATCACGCCTATCCGTTCGAACTTTCGGGGGGCATGTGCCAGCGCGTCGTGATCGCGCTGGCGCTGGCCTGCAATCCGCAGCTCCTGATCGCGGACGAGCCGACCACCGGCCTCGACGTCACCACCCAGAAGGCGGTGATGGATCTGATCGTGGAGCTCACCAAACGGCGGAACATGTCGACGATCCTGATCACGCACGACCTCGGCCTTGCCGCCGCCTATTGCGACCGGGTCGTGGTGATGGAGAAGGGCCGCGTGGTGGAGACGGCGAAGTCGGCCGACATCTTCGCCAGCCCCGAGCACGCCTACACCAAGAAACTGATGCGCGCGACGCCGCGGCTCGGCGTGTCGTTGCGGGATTTGTTGCCGGAGGAGGAGAGCGCGGCAGCGCCGGCGACACGGGCCGCAGCGCCGACGCCTGCGGTCGCCGACTCCACAAAACCGCTCCTCCTGGTCGAAAAGCTGGTCAAGGAATACCCGCGCCAGGGCGCGACCGCCGTGCTCGGCAAGCTGTTCTCCCGCAAGCCGCCGGTCGAAGCCGAGATCTTTCGTGCCGTCGACGGCATCAGCTTCACCGTCGGTCACGGCGAGAGCGTCGGCCTGGTCGGCGAATCCGGCTGCGGCAAATCCACGACGTCGATGATGGTGATGCGCCTGCTGGACCAGACCTCCGGCCGCATCGTATTCGACGGCGAGGAGATCGGCGCCATCCTGCCGCAGTCCTTTGCGCGGCTGCCGCTGCGCAAGAGCATCCAGATGGTGTTCCAGGACCCGACCGACAGCCTCAACCCGCGCTTCACGGCCGCGCGCGCCATCGCCGATCCGCTTCTGCAACTCGGCGACATCAAGGGGCGCGATGCGCTGCGCGCCCGCTGCGAGGAACTCGCCGGCCTGGTCGGCCTTCCGGTCAACCTGCTCGATCGCTTCCCGCACCAATTGTCCGGCGGCCAGAAGGCCCGCGTCGGCATCGCACGCGCGATCGCGCTGCATCCCAAGCTTGTCATCCTCGACGAGCCGACCGCCGCGCTCGACGTTTCCGTGCAGGCGGTGGTGCTCAATCTGCTGCAGGACCTCAAGCAATCGATGGGCATGAGCTATTTGTTTGTGTCCCACGATTTGAACGTGGTGCGTTTGCTGTGCGATCGTGTCATCGTGATGCGTGCGGGGCGAATCGTCGAACAGGGCTCGTCCGAACGCGTGCTCGGCGATCCGCAGGACGCCTACACCAAGGAGTTGCTGACGGCGATCCCGCACCCGCCGTTGCCGGTTCATTGAGAAGCTGAGTGAGAGTGAAATGGCTGCCGATCCGCTGGACGCTTACATCAACGCCGTATCGAAAGCGCTGGCGCTGCCGGTCGAGGACGCCTGGCGGCCCGCGGTGCGGGCGAATCTCGAAG
Source organism: Sphingomonas sp. (assembly GCA_021154945.1). Classification (GTDB taxonomy): domain Bacteria; phylum Pseudomonadota; class Alphaproteobacteria; order Sphingomonadales; family Sphingomonadaceae; genus Sphingomonas. The sequence continues at coordinate 1,183 of JAJNQF010000225.1, read as the reverse complement.
TATCGCTGAGGCTGGCACGGCTGGTCGATGAATTCCCGCTGCCGGACGAAACCGAGCCCGCCAGTGTCTACACAGCCTGATCGCGCCATGACCATCAACACCGACGGGCTGTCAGCCCAGCAGATCGCGCAGGCCGTAGCGGACCGCAAGCTTTCCGCACTCGATGCGACCGAGGCCGCGCTGGCGCGGATCGCGAAACACGATTCCGTGCTGAACTCGTTCACCGACGTAACCGCCGACCGTGCCCGCGCCACGGCCACGGCAATCGACGCCGCTATCGTCGCCGGCCAGAAGGTCGGTCCGCTCGCCGGCGTGCCGTTCGCCGTCAAGAATCTGTTCGACGTAAAGGGCCTTCCCACCCGCGCCGGCTCGAAGATCAATCGCGATCTGGCGCCGTCATCGCGCGACGCCGCGCTGATCGAGCGGATGGAGGCGGCCGGCGCCGTTCTGGTCGGCGCGCTCAACATGGGCGAATACGCCTACGATTTTACGGGCGAGAACGTGCATGACGGGCCGTCGCGCAATCCGCACGATCCGACGCGGATGACCGGCGGCTCTTCCGGCGGCTCCGGAAGCGCGGTCGGCGGCGCGCTGGTTCCGATCGCGCTGGGATCCGACACCAATGGCTCGATCCGGGTGCCGTCGTCGTTCTGCGGCATCTTCGGCCTGAAGCCGACCTATGGCCGGCTGTCGCGGGCACGGTCGTTTCCCTTTGTCGCAAGCTTCGATCATCTCGGCCCGTTCGCGCGCAGCGTGACGGACCTCGCGCTGGCCTATGACGCCATGCAGGGGCCCGACGCCGACGATGCGGCCTGCACGACGCGCCCGGTTGAACCGGTCACCTCGCTGCTGGCGCAGGGCGTCACGGGCCTGCGGGTTGCGGTGGCCGGCGGCTATTTCCAGAAGAACGTCTTTCCGGAAGCGGTCGAAGCCGTGGCGCGCGTCGCCAAGGCATTGAATGCCACGCAAACGATCGAAATTCCCGAGGCCGCGCGCGCCCGCGCCGCGGCTTACGTGATCTCGACTACCGAAGGCGCATCCTTGCATCTCGACGGCCTGCGCCAACGCCCGCACGATTTCGATCCGGCGGTGCGTGACCGGCTGATCGCGGGCGCGATGGTGCCGGCCCCGCTGGTCGATCGTGCGCAAAAATTCCGCCGCTGGTATCGTGCAAAGGTGCTGG
>JAJNQF010000441.1 GCA_021154945.1 Sphingomonas sp. | reverse complement strand
CGCGACTCCGCTCATCCACAACGGGATCATCGCCGGGAAATTGAACGGCGTGATGCCCGCGCCGATACCGAGCGGCTGGCGCATCGAATAGACGTCGATCCCCGGCCCGGCGCCCTGCGTATATTCGCCCTTGAGGATGTGCGGGATGCCACAGCAGAACTCGATCACCTCGAGCCCGCGCTGGATATCACCCTTGGAATCCGCGATCACCTTGCCGTGCTCGGACGACAGCAGTCGCGCCAACTCGTCCATGTTCGCTTCAACGAGGCGCTTGAACTCGAACATCACGCGAGCGCGACGCTGCGGATTGGTCGCCGCCCAGGCCGGCTGCGCCTTCTGCGCCGCCGCGACCGCTGCATTGAGGTCGACCGCACCCGACAAGCGAACCCGCGCCTGTACGTCGCCCGAATTCGGGTCGAACACGTCCCCGAAGCGCTCGGCTTTGCTGGCCGCACCGCTCACGAAATTCTCGATCGTCCGCATGGGCATCCTCTTCTAATCGCGCGCATCGTCCGCCATAAGCGTTTCGCAGCCAAGTGGGGCTGTTTGCAGATTCGCTCTGCAGATATGCAGCATGGGACGAAGCGTTCATGGACTGGGACGACGTTCGGTATTTCCTCGCTTTGGCGCGTACGCACCGACTTGGACCCGCGGCGAAAATGCTGGGGCAGGACGCGACGACGGTTTCGCGACGGCTGCAACGGCTAGAGCGGCGACTCCAGACGACGTTGTTCGAACAGACCGTCGCGGGTTACGCGCTGACCGAACGCGGCTCGGCGCTGCTCGAGCATGCCGAGACGATGGAAGCGTCCGCCCTCGGCATCCAGGAAGTCGTCGGCAACGATGCCGGCGTGCTCGCGGGACCGATCCGGTTGAGCGTCTCGGAAGGCTTCGGCAGCCGTATCCTCGCGCCCCGCCTCGCGTCGTTCACCAACCAGCATCCGCGGATCGCGATCGACCTGATCGCCTCGACCGGGTTCCTCAACCCGTCGCGGCGCGAGGCGGATATTGCGGTGATGCTCGCACGACCCAAAAGCGGGCCGCTGGTGACGCGGAAACTCACCGACTATCATCTCGGCCTCTACGCGCATCCGGATCACCTCGCGCGGACCGGGCCGATCGCGACCACCGCGGACCTGATACGGCACCGATTGATCGGGTATGTCCCCGACATGATCTACGCGCCCGAACTCCGCTATCTGGCGGAGATCGACGGCCGCCTCGACGCGTCGATCCGCAGTTCGAGCATCGTCGCACAGGCCGAACTGATCGCAGCGGGGGCGGGGTGCGGGATATTGCCGTGCTTCATCGGCGACCGGGTGCCGGGACTGGTGCGGGTGCTGCCCGAAGCGGTGGACATCGCGCGCTCGTTCTGGCTCGTCGTCCACCGCGACGTCCGCCGGATCGCGCGGATCGACCGGTTCATCGCCTGGCTGGACGCGACCATAGGCGAGTTGAAGCCGCTGATGCTGGGTACCGCTCCCAAGCCGACCGGCCCATCGATTGCCGCGCCGCAGTGAGCCCCGTATAGCGCGCGCCGCGGCGACATCCTGTTCGTCCGGAGGAACAGCGTGATCCCGACCCTCTACCACAAGATGATCGACTGGATCGGCGACGGCACCGGGCTGCCCGACACGATCCTGCACATCCATGCCGGGATGCTGCTGCTGATGATCGCGCGGCTGATCACGCGCCGCTCGTTCGGCACGTTCATCCCGTGGTGGGTCGTCGTCGCGGGCGAGGCGTTCAACGAGATCATGGACCGCATGACCTTCGGGTCGTGGCGGTGGGAGGATACCTCGCTCGATATCGTCAACACGCTGCTGTGGCCGACGGTGATCTGCGTCGGAGTCCGACTGCGGCCGATGATCGGCAAGCGTCGGCGGTAGCGAGTGAGGAACGGTCGAGAGGATCGCTGACCTGCTCCCCTCCCTGAAAGGGAGGGGTTGGGGGTGGGTAGGCCGGTTGGCGAACGGCTCGGTATCCCAAGCGGCCGACCCACCCCTAGCCCCTCCCTTTCAGGGAAGGGAACGCGTTGTGGTCGAGGGTTCGTCAGCCCAGCGCGATGTATCGTTGGAGGTGATAATCCTCGTCGCCCAGTTGGTGGTCGATCATCACCAGCCGCTTGGCATAGTGCGACACGGCGTATTCCCACGTCATGCCGATCCCGCCGTGCAGCTGGATCGACTCTTCGGCGACCAGCGCCCCGGTCCGCCCGATCGTGTATTTCGCTGCCGACAAAGCACGTTCGCGCGCCTTCGCGTCGTCGCCGTCGAACGCCGACGCCGCATTGATCACAGCCGACTGCGCCTGTTCGATCTCGAGCAGAACGGTCGCCATGCGGTGCTGGAGCGCCTGGAACTTGCCGATCGGCACACCGAACTGCTTCCGGTCGCGGAGATAGCCGAGCGTGGCTTCCTTGACGAACTCCATCGCGCCCACCGCTTCGGCCGACAGCGCAAGCAGCCCCGCCCCTACCGCCGCGTCCACGATCGCCTGCCCCTGCCCGTCGCCGCCAAGCAGCGCCTCAGCCTCCAGCGTCACGCCATCGAACGTCACATCGCCGGCCGCGCCGCCCTCGACGGTGTTGTAGCTTCGCACCGACACGCCCGCCGTGTCCGCGGGCACGACCAGCACCAGCGGATCGCCGTCCTGCTCGACCACCACGACGAACACCGACGCCGCACCGGCCTGCGGCACGACCCCCTTCGTCCCGCTGAGCGTCCAGCCATCACCGCTCTTCGTCGCGGTCACCGGCGTGGCGCCGTCATCGAGTGCGAAAGCGGCGATCGTCTCGCCTGACACGATCCCGGACAGCATTTCGTCCTGTCCGCCGGCCTTCGCCAACGCCCGCCCGGCCATCAGCGCACCGAGGAACGGCTCGACCACCAGCGCACGACCGAGCGCCTCGAACACCACCATGATGTCGAACCCGCTGCCGCCGAAACCACCCGCCGCCTCGTCGAACAAGGCCGAGACGATCCCCAACTCGTTCAACTGCGTCCAGACCGCCGGGTCGTACCCTGCCTCGCCATACGCCCCCGCATTGCGCGTATCGATCGCATAGCCATCGCGCAGCGCCCGAACGAGCGTGTCGGCGAGCATGCGGCGGTCGTCGGTGTGTTCGAAGTTCATGGTATCACAGACCCAGGATGGCTTTGGAGATGATGTTCTTCTGGATCTCGTTCGACCCGCCGAAGATCGACAGTTTCCGATTGTTGAAATAGCTCGGCGCCGCCATCGCCGCGTCCTCCGGGCCGACATCCTCGCCATTCCACCCGGCTTCCAGAGCCTCGGGTATGTACGGCGCCGCGTACGATCCATACGCGCGGCGGGTCAGCGAGGTGATCTCCTGGCGGATCTCGGTGCCCTTGATCTTGAGCATCGAACTCTCCGCGCCCGGCGCACCGCCGCCCGCGACCGCCGCCAGTACGCGAAGGTTGGTCGTCTGCATGTTGGCCAGATCGATCTCGACCCGCGCCATCCGCGCCGCGAACAACGGATCGTCAGCGAGTGCACGCCCGCCCTTCTTCTGCATCTGCGCGACTTCCTTCAGCCGCTCGAACGACGCGATCGAGAAGCCGACGCCGGCGATATTGGTGCGCTCATAGGTCAGCAGGTACTTGGCGTAGGTCCAGCCCTGGTTTTCCTCGCCGACGAGGTTGGCGACCGGCACCTCGACATCAGTGAAGAACACCTCGTTCACCTCCTGCTCGCCGTCGATCAGCGTGATCGGGCGGACTTCGATGCCGGGCGACTTCATATCGATCAGCAGGAATGAGATGCCCTCCTGCTTCTTCGCCGCCGGATCGGTGCGGACGAGGCAGAAGATCATGTCGGCATGCTGGCCGAGCGTCGTCCAGGTCTTCTGGCCGTTGACGACATAGACGTCGCCCTTGCGAACGGCCGTCGTCTTCAGACCCGCGAGATCGGAGCCCGCGCCCGGCTCGGAATAGCCCTGGCACCACCAGTCGGAGCCATCGAGAATACGCGGCAGCCAGTGCTTCTTCTGCTCCTCGGAGCCGTATTTGATCAGCACCGGGCCGAGCATGTTCACCCCGAACGGGACGACGCGAGGCGCGTGCGCGAGCGCGGACTCATTGTCGAAGATGAAGCGCTGGATCACGCTCCAGCCTGGGCCGCCCCATTCCTCGGGCCAGTGGTTCGCCAGCCAGCCGCGCTCGTTCAGGATCGCGTGCCATTCCTCCATATCCGATTTGCGGAGGCGCTTGCCTTCGCGGACCAGCCTCGAGAGACGCGCGGGGAGTTTGTCGCGGAAGAACGCGCGGACTTCGTCGCGGAACGATTCTTCCTCGGGCGTGAAGCTGAGATCCATGGCCATGTGCTCCTGATGTTGGAGTCCATGTGCCACAGTCGATCACGGAATTGAAGGACCGGTATGGTCCGAACGGCGGAATTTGTTGTGCCGAGCGACGCAGGTTAATTCAGGCGGTATCGCCGCGCCTTGATCCTCCCCTGGCAGGGGAGGTGGCTGGCTCGTGCCAGACGGAGGGGTGTCACGCTCTCGATGGCGCGCTACCCCTCCGTCAGCCC